>QWPO01000059.1 GCA_003669255.1 Planctomycetota bacterium
ATCGGGAACGGCGCGCACCAATCGGGAACGGCGCGCACGAATCGGGAACGGCGCGCACGAACCGACGCCGGGGAGGCGGTGCCGCTCGCGAGGGATGGGTCGATTGCTGAGGCGATCCCAGTCATACTGGAGATTTCTGCTCGTCCTCCGCTGAGCCATTGCGGCCGGACGAGCGGCCCTGCCCACTGCTCCGCTTCTCCGCACTCAGTAGTCGACCAGAGAAATGAATCCCGTTTCCCTCGACCGCCCAGACGGTGCGAATGAGAGGGGCGTCGCGCCGCCGCAGATCGCGGCCCTCCGAGCCTCGCTCCCGCGATGGCGAAAACGGATCTTCTGGTCATTTCAGGTGATGTTTTGGCTGGCAATCGGCGGGGCTGTGTTGGGGATGAGCACGGCCCTCAAGCCCAACGATCCGATACCGTGGCTGCAGGTCGCTCTGCGGGTGGTCACCGGCTTCGTGGCTTCGAGCCTTGTGTATCTGCTGTTCGAGATCCCGCAGTTCCACGGGCTGCCGCGGCGGGTGCGGTGGCTGCTGATGTTGGGCGTGGCGCCGGCGGCCCTCTTGGCATCGATTCTGCTACTTAATGCTGGTGGTGTGGGCGGGCCCTCCAACTGGACGGGCGAGACGACGCTGGGGCCGCTCGTGCCGCGGCTGATCGCGGCGGGCGCCTGGTGTCTGATCATCTTCGGGCTGGAGCTGATCGAGGACCTCTACCGTGCAAAGATCCTGCTGGCGGAGAACGAGGCGACCGCGATCGATCTGGAACTCCGGATGCTGAAGGCCGAGGCGGCTGCCCGAACGTTCGAGGTGCGGCAACTGCAGGAGCAGATGAACCCCCACTTCCTCTTCAATGCGCTCAACGCCGTCGTGGCCAGCAAGCACGATCCCGAGGCCGTGGAGACCGTGACCCGCGACCTCGCCGACTACCTGCGATTCACGCTGGGAGAGGCGCGCACCTTCGAGCCGCTGTCGCGGGAGCTCCAGGCGCTGGAGAAATATCTCGGGGTGCAGCAGGCCCGGTTTGGCGAGAACCTCATCTGCCGCGTCTCCTGCGACCGGGCGGCGCACTCCATGCTCGTGCCGCCGATGCTGATTCAGCCGCTGTTGGAGAACGCCCTGCACTATGGTTCCCAGACGAGCAGCATGCCGCTGAAGGTGACCGTGACGGCCAAGGTGATCGAGGGCTGGCTCGAGGTGGTGGTCGCCAACACGGGCCGCTGGGTGACGCCGGACACGACGCGGTCGCCCTCCACGGGCATCCGCTCGCTGCGAAAGCGGCTGGCGCTCTTGATCAACGACGATGCCACCGTGGAGACGGTGATCGATCCGGATCTCGACGGCGGCTGGGTCCGCGTGGTGATCCGGATACCAGCCGCGATCATTCAGCCGCCGACTGCCCTGAAGCCGGCGCGGGCCCCGGAATCCGTCTGAAGCACATTCGTCGCGCCTATGCCCTCCACCCCTTCGGAAGCCGCCATGGTTACTGCCCTGCTCGTCGACGACGAACCCCTGGCGAATGCACGGATGCGGGAGCTGCTCGCCGCTCATCCGGAGATCGACGTGATTGGCGTGGCCGGAGGGCTGAAAGCGGCCCGGGCCTTTCTCGAGACGCGCTCGCCCGACGTGGTGTTTCTCGACGTGGAGATGCCCGGGGGCAGCGGCCTCGACCTGCTTGCCAGCGTGCCCAACGCCACGCAGGTGGTGTTTGTCACGGCGCGGGAAAAGTATGCAGTGCAGGCGTTTCAAGCCGCCGCCCTCGACTATCTCGTGAAGCCCGTCGATCCCGAGCGGCTCGCCGATACGGTGGACCGCATCAACAAGCAGGTCGCGAACAGGCAGGGCCTACCAGAGAATGCGAGCGAGCGTGACGACGATGAAGTCGAGGCGGACGAGGCCGCCAGCGCCGGTGCGATGCGGCTCGATGACACAGTGAGCGCGGCACTGGCCGACACGCTCGCGTCGGGCGTGGTGACCGTCGGCGACATCTGCTGGATCGAGTCGCTTCGCAACTTTACGCGGGTCGCACTCAAAGGGCCTCCGCGGGTGGTGCTCTTTCGCCGCCGGCTGGGCGACTGGGACAAAATTCTTCCTGCCGATTCGTTCGCGCGGGTGGGGCGGTCGTACCTCGTCCAAATCGCCTTGGCGGATCAGGTCGAGTGGAACTCACGGCACGAGACGCGGGTGACGTTTGGCGACGGTGTGGAGCCCCTCACGCTCGGACGCTTGCCGGCCATGCGGCTCCGCGAGATCCTCGGCGGCACCGCGTAGCGCCGACCGGCGGCGGGATACCGCAGGTTGCCAACCTGCGGCTACGTCGTGGCGGCAGCGGTGGCCTGTCGTAGGTGCAGGTTGTCAACCTGCACATGAAGTGCTGATCGGCGTTGTATTCCCGCAGGTTGCCAACCTGCGGTTAGGTGGTGGCAGCGGGGATCACAGCCAGAGGTCGGCGGCGATCGCGGCCAGCAGCACCAGGCCGATCAGCGCGTTGGCTGAGAAAAAGGCCTGGTTGACTCGCGAGAGATCGTCGGCCTTCACGATCGCATGCTCCCAGACGAGCAGGGACACGATCGCGGCCAAGGCGAGCCAGTAGATCCAGCCAAGCTCCGGGACCGCGAGGGGCAACGCGGCCAGCAGAAGCATCGTGGCCACGTGGAGCCACTTCGCCAGCCGCAGCGCCCGCGGCACGCCGAGCCGCGCGGGGATGCTTTGGAGGCCGTGGGCGGCGTCGAAGGCGGCGTCTTGGCAGGCGTAGATGATGTCGAAGCCTGCGACCCAGAGCATCACCGCCAGGCCGAGGATGGCTGCGGGCAGCACGTCGGCCGGGTCGTGGGCGAGCGTCTGTCCGCGAAGGGCGATCCACGCGGCCACGGGGGCGAAGCCGAGGGCCGCGCCAAGCCAGAGATGCGCGAGGGCCGTGAACCGCTTCGCATAACTGTAGCCCAGTAGCCAGGCGAGCACCGGCACGGAGAGCACCAGCGGCAGCCAGTTGGGCAGAAAGAGGAGCGTGGAGGCGATGAACGCGGCCGATGAGACGACGACGAGCAGCAGCACCTCGCCGACGCCCACGTCGCCGCGGGGGAGATGCCGCGAGGCTGTCCGCGGGTTGGCGGCGTCGATCGTGCGATCGACGAGCCGGTTGAACGCCATCGCCGCCGTGCGGGCCGTGACCATGCAGAGCAGAATGCCGAGCGTGCCCCGCATGGCGCCAGTGGGCGAACTCCAGTCGAGCGCCGGGTCGCCTCCCCAGCGGATCGCGATCAGCGCAGCCATCGCCGCAAACGGCAGGGCGAAGATCGTGTGGCTGAACCGCACGAGCTCGAGGTAGGTCTGCAGCCGCGACGGACGGGGGCCGGCCGTTGGAGCGGCGGAGGCGGCGACACCGGTGGATCCTGCCGTCGCCATCAGGTGGCCTCGCCCCAGCGGCGGATGAGGGCGTTGGCCACGCCGAGCTGGTCGCAGATCCGCGCCACTACGAAGTCCACCAAATCGGCGACGCTCGCCGCGCCGTGGTAGAAGCCGGGGGCGGCCGGCAGGACGACGGCACCCGCCTCGTGGATCGCCTGCATGTTCTTGAGTTGCGGCAGCGAGAGGGGCGTTTCCCTTGGCACCACCACCAGCTTTCGCCGCTCCTTGAGATGCACCTCGGCGGCCCGGTGGATCAGGTTTTCGCCCATCGAATGGGCGATGGCGGAGAGCGTGCTTCCCGAGCACGGGCAGATCACCATCGCGGCGGTCAGGAAGGACCCGCTGGCGATCGGCGCCATCAGGTTTTTGTAGTGGTGGTAGGTGAGCCTGCCTGCCGCGGGGGCCGTGTGGCCGAGCAGCGCGGCGATGTCGAACCGGTCGAGATCGATCGTGCGGCCCAGTTCCGTGGCGATCACGGCCTGCCCCGACGGGCTGATCGAGAGGTGGACGTCGCGGCCGGCCTCGAGCAGCACCTCGAGGAGTCTGACGGCGTAGGGTGCTCCTGAGGCGCCCGTGATTCCGACAACGAGTGGGGCTGCGGCCATCGATCAGGCTCCCCGCGTGGCGACGTAGAGCGTGGCGATGCCGAACGTGAGCGGCACGACGTCAACGCGGTCGAAGCCGGCCTGCTTCACGAGCGTGGCCAGGGCCGCGCCCGACGGAAACTGCTCGACGCTCTGGTTGAGGTAGGTGTAGGCGTCGGAGGAGTTGCGGGCCACGGCGTTGCCGAGCCGCGGCAGCACGTTGCGGAAGTACCAGAGATAGAAGCCGCGGATGGCGAAGTTTCGCGGCAGCGAAAACTCGAGGATCGCGAGTTTTCCACCCGGGCGACAGACGCGGGCCATCTCGGAGAGGCCCTTGGTGGTGTCGGCGATGTTGCGGAGGCCGAAGGCGACCGTCACCACGTCGAAGGCCTCGGCAGGGAAGGGGAGGGCCATCGCGTCGGCCTCGACCCACTCGACGGGGAGCGAGGCCCGCCGCGACTTCTCCACTCCACGGTCGAGCATCGGCCGGCAGAAGTCGCTGCCCACCACGCGGACGCTCGGCCCGGCCTTGCGGGCGTAGGCGAGGGCGAGGTCGCCGGTGCCGGTGCAGACATCGAGGACGGCGCCCGCCGCCGGCGGCGGGGCGCGGTTGACGGTGACATACCGCCACCAGACGTCGATCCCGCCCGAGAGGATCCGGTTGACGAGGTCGTACCGCGGCGCGATTTCGGCGAACATCCCACGGACGCGGCCGCCGCTCTTGTCGACGCTGCTTTCGTCGGAGTGGTCAGCGGGCATGCGGCAGCCTGTCGTGGCGGTGGCGTGGGGGATCGATTCGGGGAGCACGACGGCGTTCTCGCGGGATGACCAAGGGTCGCTGGCAGAACCGCGACTCCTGCAATCGTATGCCGCAAGGGGCCACGGCGGGAGGGATCGCCGTCGCGAGCGTCGTTCCGCGGCCGCAACGCGGCTGATCGCTCCGGGGCAGGCTCTGCCGTGGGATTTGCGTGGCTTATACGGCTCACCGTTGATCCCCGCGCGTCGTCGCGGCACGGCAGCCGGCATCACGTGAGAGCCCAATGCGAACCGGGAAGGCACACAGGTTGACAACCTGTGCTACGAGGGGCTGCGAGGGGCTGCCCGTGCCCGGGAGCCGGCGTTGCTTTCTCCGCGTAGCCACGATGGCGAAGCGGAGAAAGCATCGAGCGAGCGGAGGGCAGGATGCCCGGAGTGAGCGTCCGGCGACGGGCATGGGCAGCCCCAAGCGCGATGCAAACCGCGAGGACACACAGGTTGCCAACCTGTGCTACGAGAAGCCCCGAGCAAAGTAGTTACTTCACGCGTTTCAAGGACCGCGTGCTGCCACCGATGTGCATCGTGGCATCGCCCGGCTTGCCCGATGCGTCGGTTTCAAACTCGATCGTGGCGTCTGTATTGACGAACTCGAACACTCGCTCCGACACCGGCACGATCGGCATGTCTACGGGCCGGTCGGGAAACCGCACGATCAGGCCGTTTCCATCGACCGTCATCGTCACTGGCGGCTTCGTGGCGTCGTCACCCAGCTGAAACGCACCGGCAAAGGCGGCGAGTTCGGCAGGCGTCTTGGCGATGGTCCGCGGTGGTCGCGACTGTTCCGCCGACGGCTCGCTGCGCGCCGGCAGGCGACGGGCCCAGATGTTGCGGAAGCGCACCGGTTGGCCGTGATCCTGCAGCCGGATCGGCGCTTCCCGCGGATGAGGCTGGTATGAGAGCGTGTTGAGCCAGCTGGTCGGGCCGGGAATCCGCTCGTTGTTCTGAACGGCCACGCCGTTGTGGAGGACCGTCACGAAGGCGGGGGTGAGCAGCGCTCCGTCCGTCGAAAACTGCGGACCTCGAAAGACGATGTCGAAGGTCTGCCATGCGCCGGGGGGCAGCGACGCGTTGAAGAGCGGCGGGGCCTCTCCGTAGACGGCGCCGGTCTGGCCGTCCGCGTAGGTGTCGGCCTGGAAGGTGTCGAGGATCTGAATCTCGTATCGCCCCATCAGAAAGACGCCGCTGTTGCCACGATCCTGCCCGTTGCCGGACGCCGGGGCGGGGCTCGCCCACTCGAGGTGTAGCTGGACATCGCCGAACGACTCGCGGGTGAGGATCGCTCCCGCGTTTGGTTTGACCTCGAAGAAACCATCTCCGACCGTCCACGCCGCGGGCTCACCAGTGTCGGTCACCCACTGGTCGAGCGCGTTGCCGCCGAAGAGCACGACGGCGTCTGCCGGCGCGGGCTGCGGGGTGGCGATGCCCTGCGCGACAACGACTGGGGGCTTGGGCCGAACCATCGAGTGCTGCTTCCAGCGGCCGCGCGGAACCTGCGCCGGTTGCTCGGCCGTGGCCACGCTGCTGGGTAGGTACGCCACGCCGCAGGCGAGGAAAGCCACAAGCAGTCTGCCGATCCCGATGCGAGTCATGCTGCCCCCAAAACGTGGATCGTGGAAAGGTGAACTGGCCAGTCGAGCCGGCTCACTGTCAGAGACGAGAATCGATTATCTCCACAACCCGCCAGTCGAGCCAGCGGTTGTCGGGGTCATCGCCCGTCTGGCCGATGAAGCCGACATGACCGCCCTGATCCGTGGCGAGGAGTTGCACACAGTCGGGGTAGGCCACCCGGTCGGCGGCGAACATCTCGAACGGCACGAACGGATCGTCGCGCGACGTGATGATCGTGGTGGGCACGCGAATGGCGGGGATGAACTGCGCGGCGCTCGAGTGCCGGTAGTACTCGAGGGCGTCGCGATAGCCGATGGCCGGCGCGGTGAACCAGTCGTCGAACTGTCGCAGCGTGCGAGGCCGCGTCGTCTCGGCCGGCCGCACTGCATCGGGCCGGACCTGCCACCAGGCCTCGAGGTGTTTGACGAGGATGCCTGTGAAGTACCGGTCGTAGATCCGGTTGGCGCGGCTGGCGATTGACTCGCAGCCCATGACCAGATCGATCGGCGGATTGACGGAAATGGCGCACCGCACCGCTGCGGGCACGCGGTCGGGCGCCTCGCCAAGATACTTCAAGAGCACGTTGCCGCTGAGCGACACGCCGAACAGCGCGACATGGGGATCGGACGAGTCGGCGGC
>QWPO01000118.1 GCA_003669255.1 Planctomycetota bacterium
GACGGCCTTGTCGATTTCGCTTCCCGGCGCCTCGGCGGTGGCCGCCACGGCCTTCAGCTTAGGCGTGACGGCCGCGCGGCCAGGGGCCGCGATCAAGGGCGCGGCCGTGACCACCGCCGTTGAGAGAAAGACGCTGCCGTCGCCGGAGCTGCCCGGGCCGCCCTCGGTGGCTGAGAGCGCCGCCGGCACCTCGAGCCGCAGCGCCTTGATTCCCCGCTGGTGGGTGCGGAACGTGAGCGTGTAGGTGTCGTCGGGTCCGAGCGAGCCGGATGCGACGATCGTGTCGTCTGGGTCGGCCGCGAGCGTCGCCTTGGCGGCCTTCATCGACTCGGGATCGAGCGTGAGCCACGCTGCCGCCTGCCGGGCCGGCGCTTCCGCGGCCAGCCACCGCGCCACCCGCGTGGGAAGCTCCGTGGCGACGAACCGGTCGAAGGCGGTGGCCACCGGCTCCCGTTCCGCGAGCCAGGCCTCGCGCTTCTGCCGACTGACCGCCGGATCGAGGTCGATCGCATGGTCCGCCTGCACCGCCTTACCGACGCAGGCGATCATCGCGTAGTAGTCGCGGTGGCCGATCGGGTCGTATTTATGGTCGTGGCAGCGGGCGCAGCCGATCGTCATGCCGAGCACGCTCGAGCCGAGCGAGGCCACCATGTCGTCGAGCTGGTCGTAGCGGATCGGCTCGGCCGTCTTCGCCGTCACCTGCCCCGGATACGGCCCGGCCACGAGAAACCCGGTGGCCGCCGTCGCGGCGAAGTCGCCGGGCTTGATCAGGTCGCCCGCCACCTGCATCCGCAGGAACTCGTCGTAGGGCAGGTCGGCGTTAAGGGCCTTGATCACCCAGTCGCGGTAGTGGTGGGCGTTGGGGCGATCGCCGTCGAACTCGTAGCCACCGCTTTCCCCGAACCGCACCGTGTCGAGCCAGTGGCGGGCCCAGCGCTCGCCGAACTGCGGGCTGGCCAGCAGCCGATCGACGAGCCTTTCGTAGGCGTCGGGCGCGGCGTCGTCGAGGAACGTCTTCAGTTCCTCGGGCGACGGCGGCAGGCCCGTGAGGTCGAAATACACCCGGCGGACGAGCGTGGCCTTGGCCGCTTCAGGGGCCGGGGCGATCCCCGCCTTTTCCTGCGCGGCGAGAATGAAGCGGTCGATGTCGTTTCTCACCCAGCCGGTCGCGGCCACCTCCGGCGGCGTCACCGGCGCGAGGCGACGGTACGACCAGTGCCTGCGTCCCGCCTCGACGTCGATCGTCCGCTCGTCAACGGCGGCGAGCGGCTCGTCCCGCGGGTCGGGAGCCCCCATGTCGATCCATGTCTCGAAGTCGGCGATCACCTCGTCGGGGAGTTTTCCGGCGGGGGGCATCTCGAAGCCGTCGTACTTGAGCGCCGCCAGGAGGAGGCTGTCCTCCTTCTTGCCCGGCACCACCGCGGCACCGCTTTCCCCACCCTTGGCCATGCCAGCCCGCGAGTCCACCAACAGGCTGGCCTTGAGCGTGCCGGCCCGCAGGGCTTCCGCGGAGTGGCACTGGTAGCAGTGCTGGGAGAGTACGGGCCGGATTCTCGTCTCGAAGAACGCGACCTGCTCCGGCGTGGGCGACGCCACGCTCGGGGGCGATCCAAGCAGGCCGAGCACGAGGCCGGCGGTTAGCGTTGTACGGAGGAAGCCGTTCATACCCTTCCACTTTATATCGGAAATCCACCCGCCGCATCTCCGCGAGACACTATCGAAGGTGCGGATAAAGCAACGCTTTTGCGCAGGCTACAGTGTGGGGTAGAGACCCTCCAATCGCTCCAGATGCACCAGAATGTGGGCGCGAGCGACCCGTAGGTCCTCTTTTGTATGGGCGTCCGGCAGACGGGGGCGGGACTGCTCCGTCATCGCTCTGGCCGCCTCTCGGAGCGCCGGCCACAGAAACCGCTGTTCGCAATCCGTATGGACCGCCCGCCTCCCGGCGATGCCGCACTCGTGTGCGTCTTGGTCAAGATCGTTTTTCAGCGATTTCAGCCGGCGTTCAGCGGCGACCACGGCAGGGGCACCGGCCTCGCCACGGCCACCGTCGCCTGACGTGATCTCCTCGATGCGGTCGCGATAGCGACGCAATCTCAGGATCACACTCCGGGCCTCACTTCGCTCGTTGCTGCTCATCCGGTCCGCTCCAAGGTGAGTGAGAACATGGCGGCGGTCTGCGACCGCGCCGATCCGTCGCGTACCATCCGCTGCAGAAGGCAATAAGCACGTTCTGCCTGATCATGCTAGCAGAGAAGAACGGCCAGGCGATTTCCTCCCCCTTCATGGGACCGTACATGCCCAACGCCGGGAGGCGTGGGGCGAACCGCCACGAGACGCAATGTCCAGTGTGGTTTGCCCGCGGCCTCACGGCCGGTCGGCTTTCACTCGCCGCGGGTTCGAGCGCGAGGATCAAGTGCGAACCGTATCAGACCTCGGCGAGCGGTTCCGTGGCGTCGCCAAACGTCTTCTGTGGCACGCCCATCTTGTCGAGCATCGACAGATACAACCGGCACATCTGCCTCTGGTCGGCTTTGGTGTAGTCGAGCACGCGGCCCGTCTCCATCCGACCGCCGGCCCGGCCGAGCACCGCCACCGGCAGCTGGTTGTTGTCGTGTGTCAAACCGACCATCATGCTCGAACACATCATGATCATCGAGTTGTCGAGCGCCGTGCGGCCCCCCTCGTCGATCGCGTCGAGCCTACGGGCAATGTGGGCCATCTGCTCCATGAAGAACTGGTTCACCTTGAGCCAGTCAGCTCCGTCGGAGTGGGAGAGCAAGTGGTGGATCATGTAGTCGATGCCCTGCGCGGGATTGTCGGTCCGCGACAGGTTCGGGAATCGCAGCGCTGAGTGGTCGTTGTTGAGTTTGAGCGTGACGATGCGCGTGGTGTCGGTCTGGAACGCGAGCACGAGGATGTCGCACATCAGCCGCATGTGCTCGGCGATGTCCTGCGGAATGCCGTCGGCCGGCCGCGGCATGTCCGGCTTTGCGAGCGTCGGCTTCCAGCCCTGAAGTTCGCCGCGCTGCCCGGCGCTGGCGATCCGCTGCTCCACGTCGCGGACGCTGTCGAGGTATTCGTCGAGCTTCCGCCGGTCGGACGTGCTGATCCGCCGCCGGAGGTCGCCCGCCTCCGCGATCACGGCGTCGAGCACGCTCTCGTCACCCTTCTCCGTCCCTTCCTTGAAGAGCCTATCGAAGGCGAGCGCGGGGTAGAGCTCCAAGGGAGTGGGAGTCGTTGGCGTACTCCACGAGATGTGGGAGCTGTACAGCATCGAGTAGTTTTTATGGACCGAGGGATTCGACTTTTCGCAGCCGAGCACGAGGCTTGGCACCTTCGTCGCCCGGCCGTAACTCTGGGCGAGCAGTTGGTCGACACTCGTGCCTGAGCGGATGTCGCCGCCGGAGGCCAGCGGGGCGCCGGAGAGGAGATTGCCCGTCTGGGAGCTGTGGATGTTGCCCTTCCGCGCCTGTTCGTTGTAAAGCCCCTTCACGAAGAGCAGCTTCTCGCGGAAGCTGGCGATCGGCTCGAGCACCTTGCCGAGCTTCATGTCGGTTCCTGCGCCCTCGGCCCACCACTCCTTCGAGTGGAAGCCGTTGCCGGCGAAGAGCACCGCCAGCCGCACCGGTGCCTCGCCCGCGCCGGCAACTGGTGCCGCATGATCGCCCCAGACTGGGAGCGACTCCATCCACGGCAGCGCCATGGAAACACCCAGGCCACGGAGCATGGTCCGCCGCGAAATGATTCGCTTGGTCATCGCTGATCCTCCCTCGGTGACGTAACCATTCTATTCCTCAGCATCGGCCGCGTCGGCTCCGCGAATCCCGCGAAACTGCGGACTCGACACGATCGCCTCGATCGCCACGTGCACACGGTGGCGGTTGCCCGCCAGCATGGTCTGGATCTCGTCAAGCAGCGGCTCGTCGGAGAGCTGCACGGCCCTGCCCAGGGCGTAGCCCAACAGCTTGCGGCAGAACTGCCTCTCAAACGTGTCGCGACGGGCGCTGAGCAGGTAGCGGCGGAGGCCGTCGGGGCCGTCGATCGGCGTGCCGTCCATCAGCGTCGTGGCGGCATCGATCGGAAGACCGGCCGCATCCTGCGTGCGCAGCCTGCCGATGGCGTCGTAGTGCTCGAGTGCGAATCCAAACGGATCGATCCTCATGTGGCACTTGGCGCAGGCGGCATCGCTCGAATGCTGCGCGATCAGCTGCCGCTCGGTGAGCCCCTGGGGCACCGTCTCCGCCAGGAGCGGCACGTTCTTTGGGGGCTTTGGCAGCTTCTCGCCGAGGAGCACCTCGCTCAGCCAGTTGCCCCGCAGGATCGGGCTCGTCCGCGACGCCCCGGCCTGCGTCGCGAGCGCGGATGCCAGCCCGAGGATGCCGCCGCGGCCGTGCTTCCGCACGCCGTCCACCCGTCGCCACTGCGAGCCCTCCACGCTGGGAATGGAATAGTGTTTCGCCAGCTCTTCGTTCAGAAACGTGTGGTCGGCATCGAGCAGCGACAGGATCGAGCGGTCGTTCTGCAGGAAGTCGGCGAGAAATAGGATCGTCTCCTCCTCCATCGCTCCACGCAGGGCGCCAAACGTCGGAAACACCTCCGCGCTCTTCTCGTCGTGCTCAGCGAAGCCGTGGACGTGGAGCCACTGCGTGCCGAATTCCTCAGCGAGCCGCCGCGCCTTCGTGTCATGCAGCATCCGCTGCGTCTGGGCGAGCAGCACCTCTGGCTCATGCAGCCGCCCGGCCGCGGCCGTCTGAGAGAGTTCAGCATCCGGCAGCGAGGACCAGAGGAAATAGCTCAGACGCGTGGCCAACTCGGCGTCGCTCACCAGCTGCGGACCGGCCCCGGGCGCCGGCGACTCAGCCTTATAGAGGAATGCGGGAGCCACCAGCACCCGGGCAAGAACGAGGGCGAATGCCTGCTCGTGCGGCAGGTCGTCGCCGCGGAGTTCGGCATAGAGCTCGCCCAGCTCCCGCGTCTCCTCAGGACGGAGCGGCCGACGGTAAGCCCGCGCCGCGAAGTCGAGCAGTTGTGCCTTGTGGAGCGGTTCGGCATCGAGCAGCCGCTTTCGAAAGGCTGTGGCCCGGGCCTCGAGGGGCTCCCGCATCACCGCGAACGACTTTCCGAGGTCGGAGCGGTCCTGCGAGATATAGCCCATGATCTGCTCGTAGACGTCGACGAGTTCCACGGGCTCCTGGCTGATGAACAACAACTCGTCCCAGAGTCGGTCGAGTTCCTGCGCCTGGGCATCCTCGAGCATCAGTCGCTTGAGCTCGCCGTCTTCGCGGTAGAAGAGATTGAAGGTGACCACCTCGTCGACCGGCACGATCCGCGCGTAGCAGAGGGCCTTGGGGAAGAGGCTGCGGAAGTCGGCACACGCGGCCTCAAACCGCTTCCACGCGGCGGAGTCGTTGCGGGCCAGGACCGGAACCGACGGAGACAATCCTGAGAACACGGCACACGGATCGGGACCAACGTTGGCCTGAAGCTGCACGCTCGCGTCGCCCCCAGCCTGCGGATGCACTTTTCCTACCGTGACGAACTCGCAGCCGGCCGTTAACTCTACCGGCACCGTGACCTGAATCGTGAAGGGAGCCTGTACGCAGAGATCTTTGGCCTCGACTTGGGCATCGGCGGGCAGACCCTGTGCTGCGAGACCAAAGAGCCGCGGATCGACGCCGACCATGCCAGTCTCTGAAGCGACCGCCTCGGCATCCTCCGCAAGTTTGATCCGGGCGAGCAGCGGGCCGGTCGCCGAGAGGAGCGTGCGTCGCAGTTCCGCATCGGGCGAGTCACTCGTCACATCGACGCCGCCATCCGCGAGCAGCCGCTTGAGCGCCGCGGCGAGGTTTCCTCGTTCTTCTCCTCCGGTCGCAGACATCCACCGGGCCAGCAGTGATCCGGCGGGAATCGTCCAGCCGGCATCCGGCGCATCGGGCTCCGTCGCGAAATGCCAGACGTTCGCATTGCCGTGGCGGTCAGGATGGGGATTGGCGGCAAGAATGTCGGCTGACACATCCTTGGCCAGATCCCATTCCTGATCGTTGCAGCGGAGCACGAGATCGACGGCGGTGAGATCGCAACTCTTGTCGCCGTCGCGGGCTCCGACGACGACGCTCACCACGTCGCCGCGGCGAAGCTTGATCGACTCGAAGGGGCCGAATGGCGTCGGCTGGCCGGAAAGAAGAACGCCGCTCGCGAGCACCTGTCGGCTTCCCCCCCGCCAGATCTGCAACGACCAGAGCGTGCCGTTGCTACAGCCCACATGCACCCCCTCGATCCCGCCCTCGATCTGGACGGCTGCCGCGACCGGGCTCCGCCAGCCGACGATCACCCGCTGCTGAGCCTCGGGATGCACGGCCACACCGTGAGGCTTCATGGTGCCCGGAATCCGAAACTGCTCATCCGACGAGTTGGCAATCACCCCCAACGCCCCCTCGCCGCCCCAGCCGTTGACGGCCTCCCATCCCTCGATGCGTTCGAGCTTTTTGTCGATAAGGTGTGCAAACGTTGGCGCCGCGGCCCCGATGCCCAGATACGAAAGCCACCCTGACAGCAGCTGCGGATCGACGATGTGCCTTTGCGACAGTTCAGCGACCGTAGCCTCGAACGTGTCGGCAGTGACCGGGGGATCGAGCGATGCCGCCTCGGCCACGGCCGCAAGGCATTCCGACGCGGTCGCGGCGAGCCGTTCCCGCTGCGTGGCGAGTGTGGCCACCATCTGGCGCACGAGCCGCAGCGGCAGATCGGCTCGGCCGGGGGCCACCAGTCGCGGGTTTTCCCAGACGACAAAGTCTTGATCGTGGCCATCCCCTGCGTCGCCGGCGCTGAGGCAAATCGTGATCGCATCCTGTCCCTCGGGCACCGCAAGCTTCACGCAGAGTTCCTGCCGATCGGCCAGCGGTGTCACCGCTTCCATCCAGGAAGGCGGTCCGTCAGGCCGGCCAAACTGCCGCGCGATCTGTCCCGCATGGTTGAACTTCCAGAGGGCGTTCTGCCAGCCGGAGACACTCGCGACGAGTGCAGCA
>QWPO01000212.1 GCA_003669255.1 Planctomycetota bacterium
ACCGCGGCGGCCACGCTGGTCCGGTCGACTCCCACCAGGCCGAACCTCCGTAGCGGCGGCCATGCCCCCGCCGTGAATGCCGCCTGGGCCGCATTTGCAGCGTTCTCCGGCGGCACTGACACCGACGTCGCCAAGACTCGCCGCCGCGGCACCGTGTGACAATCAGTTTTCGAGAACAGGACCGACTCGGCGATGAGTAATCCCTGTCGTCGCCGTGTTGCGGTGTTTCTTGCTGCCGCGTTCGCGACGTGGTGGCACCCGTCGGCGACCGCCGCGACCCCCTTCTCGCTGACCAGCGGATCGTACGCCCAGTCATTCGACGGCATGACCAATGCGCAGTCGTCGGCCTTGCCGGAAGGTTGGATCTTCGCGTCGGGAGCGGCCCCCACGTGGACGAGCGGCACGCTCACCTCGACCACTCAAACCGCGGGCACGGTCGGCAGCGGCACGTTGACTGCAAGTAGCGCGGGGGGTGCCTACCTGTTCGTCAACGGCACTGCGGCGAGCGGCGCCGACAAGGCCATCGGCTTTCTGACCAGCGGCGGCTTCTCGAGCCCGCGGTCGATCCTCTTCGGGATGACCAACGACACCGGCGGCACCATCTCGGCCTTCGACATCGGCTGGATCTATGAAAAATACCGCAACGGCACGCGGGCGTTCGACTGGAAGTTCTATGGCTCGACCGACGGATCGTCGTGGACGAGCATCTCAGGCGGCGACAAATCGTATCCGGCCGACTCCGCCAACACGCCGATCCCGATCGCTTCGAGCACCGTGAGCCCGCTGCGGATCTCAGGGCTCTCGGTTGCGGCAGGATCGCCGTACTACCTGCGGTGGGACTACGCCGGCCTCGCCGGCAGCACCAACGCCCAGGCCCTCGGCATCGACGCCTTCTCGCTGGTCGTGGCGGGGAGCACGCCCTCCATCAACGGCACCTACTGGGATCCCACTCCGGGGGGCGGCATCGGCGGCTCGGGTACGTGGACAGCGACCAGTGCCACCTTTGCCGAGACCGTCGATGGCACAACCGTTGGCACGCTCGCGACGTCGGCAACGGCCGTGTTCGCCGGTACATCCGGCGTCGTGACGATCGGGGGAACCGTCTCGGCCGGAGGCCTGACCTTCGGAGTCGACGGATACTCGCTCTCCGGAGGCACGATCCGCCTGCCTGCCACGGCGACCGTGACAGCCGCCGATGGCGTCTTGGTGAGCGTGGGCTCGTCGCTGACCCAGACGTCGGGGGGCACGACGACATTCAACGCCGGACAGGCATCGTCGATTCTGATCTCAGGCACGATTGCCGGCGCGGGCGGCATCCTCAAGTCGGGATTGGGCGACCTCGTGGTCGCAGGCAACAACACGTTCTCGGGCACAACAACCGTGGCTGGCGGCTGGGCTCGCCTCGGTGCTGGCGGCGATAGCGGTTCCGTCGCCGGCCCCATCACCGTCGTCGCGGCCGACAACGCGGTGGTGATCGACCGCTCCGATGACCTGACGCTGGCGAATGCGGTCTCGGGGAGCGGCGGGCTCTTCAAGGAGGGAGGCAACACCGTCACCCTGACCGGCGCCAACTCCTACACGGCCGGCACCACGCTGTTCGCCGGCACGCTGGTCGTCGGCGATGGCGGCACCGCTGGATCGATCACGCCGAGCGGCCCCCTCGATCTCGCGGTGGGCACCACGCTCGTGTTCGATCGCAACGACGACATCTCCTTCCGGGGCACGGTGTCTGGCGAAGGCACGCTCACCCAACGGGGCGACGGCCGTCTCGTGCTCTCGCAGTCAGGTTCTATCGGGCCTTCGTTCACGCTCAGGGCCGAGGCCGGAGTCGTCACCCTCGAGAGGTCTGGCAGTTCGATTACCGGAATGCTCGGTGCGGGAAACGTGGTGGAACTCACCGGCGGCACGCTCGAACTCTCGGCAACGACCGGCGTCGGCACGCGGCTCACGGGGGCGGCGATCGTCGTCGATGGCAATGGCATGCTGGCGATCCGTCGGACAGGATCGCCCGGAAACCACGTCACCACCGGATTCGACTGCCCAATCACCATCGCCACATCCAGCACGCTCGCATTCGACTACCGCGGCGCCTTTTCCAGCCCCTCCCTCTCTCCGATTCGATACCAGGGAACCACCACCTCGACCGGCACGGTGACGCTCGAAGGAGACACCACCTTCGCCGTCACGAACACCGGTGGCGGCACTGGTGAGGTCATCATGGCGGGGCGGCTTGTCGCCCCGACCGGCGCAGGCTTCACGAAGTCTGGCAACCAGACGCTGACACTCGCCTGCGGGGGCACCCTCTCGGGGGCGACACGCCTCGCCGAGGGCACGCTTCGGATCGCCGCCCCAGGAGTGTTGTCGTCGAGCACCGTCGCTGTGGATGGTGGCGCGACGCTCGCGGCGGCCCCCGCGACGCAGTTTGCAGTCCAGAGCATCTCCCTCGCGACCACGGGGCTCGTGGATGTGACCTCGGGTGGAATCAGCATCGCCTCCGGCGTCACCGCGGCCGCTCTCGTCGCTAGAATCATCGAAGGCCGCGCCGATGGTTCCTGGACCGGCACGAGCGGGATCACGTCGAGCACGGCGGCAGCCGATGTAGCAGCCAGCATTCCCAGGGCCGTCGGCTGGCTCGACAACGGCGACGGCTCGGTCACGGCGGCCTTTGCGGCGCCCGGCGACACCAACATCGACTGGCAGGTCGACGTCCTCGACGCGAGCAACTTCCTGTCATTCGGCAAGTTCGACTCTGGGTTGCCGGCGACCTGGCTGGAGGGCGACTTCAACTACGACGGCGTGGTGGACGTCCTCGACGCCGCCGACTTCTTCGGCACCGGCCTGTACGACGCCGGGAGCTACAACCCGTCCGCCGGGCAGGGCGCCGCGTCTTACGGCATCGGGGTGCGACAGAATCCCGTTGCGGCGGTGCCCGAACCGGCACTGTCCGCGGGCCTCGCGGCCGTTGCCTGGCTCGTCTCGGCCAGGTGTTGTAGGAGGATCCGCCGCACCTCCGCGATCGTCCGCGGGTGATGGTGGACCTTGGTGTGGGTGGCGGGCACGTAGACCTCGCTCACCGCCCCCTCGGTGTGGGCGCTTTCGACTGACACCACGCAGTCGTCGCGAACGCCGACGAACCACGAGTGCCCGTCGCCGACGACACTGTGCACCGTCACCCAGCATGGCGGGCGGAGCCGAGCGATCGACTTGAGCATCAGCGAGTCGGGCTGCAGCAGATCGACACTCGTCGGCGTTGCCCGCTCGTACTCGCGTTGAAACTTTCCAGGATTGAGCCGCACGGCCTCGTCGTGGATCAGCTTTGATTCGGGGGGCGTACGGACGGAGAGCGAGGCGAGCCGCCCGAGCCCAAGCGAGGCGAGCACCGATCCCTTGTGCGGCGTGGCGATGCAGACGATGCGGTTGACGAACGGGAGCGGTTCGAAGAAGTAGGCACGGGACACCTGCCGTCGCAGTTCGGGCCGCAGCCGGATCTGGTCGAACGGCACCTTGGCAACCGCCTGCCAGATCTGGTCGCCCGGCGCGACGACCTGCAGCTTCGCGTGCAGCCCCCCCATGCTGTGCCCGACGAGCACGAGGTTGCGCATCGCGGGATCCTGCCCCTGGGGATCGCACTGCCGCACGGCGGCGGTGAGCTGCTCCCGCAGTTCCGCCGACGACTGCAGAAAGGCGGCACCAGTGGGATAGTGGAACACCCACGGCTCGTACCGCCGGTGAAACTCCGGCCAGGCCCGGAGTTCGTTGATCATGTCGAACCACGTGCCCTCGTCGCTGGCGAGGCCGTGGATGAACACCACCGGAATCCTGCCCGGCTGGTGTGGCTCGAGCATCTCAAGATGCGGCCGGGTGCTGCCGTCGCCGAAGGGCTGGAGGAAGCCCGCGATGCTCGACTTCGGTGTGCCGTCGAGCACGTCCAGAAGCGGTGCCGAGAGGTCGGCGGCAAGGTGGGGCTTGGTGGGACCAATGCGAACGGCGGCGATCTCGACGGGGTTTGCGAGGTCGAGCACCGCGGCCGCGTGGTCGCGGGCCACCGGGCCGGCGAACTTCTGCAGGACGTTTTCATTGCCCGGCACGGCGAAGCGGAGCACGGCGGTGGCGGCGAGCGACTGCCTCGGGGCCGCGAAGCCCCGCGGTTCCTCCGGAGTGGAACCGTTCGCCACGCGGACCACCACCGGCAACCCGAAGCCGTCGCGGAGGTGGCGGCGGCTGAGCCGCTTGTCCTCCGCCTGCCCCTGCGGCTCGATCGACGCGATGCACGCCGGATCGACGGCGAGCGCCTGCGGTCGAAAGGGAACGAGCACCGGCCGGCCTCGTGGCCCCACCCACAATCCGCCATTCCCAAGGCGGTCGTGCCGTCTCGCGGCCTCGAGAAGTCCGGCAAGCGCGTCGGCGTATGCGTCAGCGGCGTCTATCAGCAGGTCGCGATCGTTGGGATCGGACCAGGCAGCGTTCCACGCCTCCTGGCAGGCCAGGTAGTAGCCATCCACCGCATGGCGATCGCATTTTTTTAACATCTCGCACGATGCGGCGAGATGGTCGTGTGCAAGCCGTAGGTGCCGCTGGGCCGCCTGCTTGGCTTCCTGTGCCGGATCCGCCGGTGGCGCGGCACCGGGCGGCATGGGACCGGCGGCCGCATGAAGGCCAATCGCCATGGCCACCCCGGCGACTGCGGCCCACAAACCCCTCCTCAGCATGGCGTCCCTCCCGCCGACTCAGACCGAGGATCGTTATCGTCCAAAGCCCGCAGCAACCAGCCGTTTCTACGGCACAACCCGCAAACTCGTTGCAATCATGTGGCTCGTGTGAGAGCGGTCGGGAAGCCGGGCGACAAGTTCATCCAGCTTGTGTAAACTCCGCGACAAACTGCTCGAGTGTCCGCTCCAGTCCCCCGCCGCGGCGGAAAAACCCATGTGGAAGCTGAGAAACCGACGGTCTCCGGGGTTCACCCTCGTCGAACTCTTGGTGGTGATCGCGATCATCGCCACGCTCATCGGCCTGCTCCTGCCGGCCGTACAGAGCGCTCGCGAGGCGGCTCGGCGGTCGAACTGCGGCAACAACCTGCGGCAGCTCGGGCTCTCCTTCCTCTCCTACCACGATGCCCGCAAGATGTTCCCGCCGGGGCTGAACGTCCCCGACCTGCTGGCAACCAGCCCGCCGGTTACACAAAAGTTCATCACCACCACGCCGCCGATTCCTGGGCAGTTTGGCAACCTGTTCATCTTTTCGCTCCCGTTTGCTGAGCATGCAACGCTCTACTCGCAGCTCGATCTGCGAACGTCGTCGGCGAGCAACTCCACCTCGAACTCGGCAACGGCTCCCGGCGCCCAGCGCGTGTCGCACCTTGTCTGCCCTTCGGACTTCGTTCCGGCGAACCCAATCACCTACCAATCAAGTTTCTTTTCGGTGAACAGCTATGTCGGGAATGCAGGGCAGAACCACTGGGACTGGCTCAACGAATCGATCAATGCCAAGGAGTGGTTCAATGGGATGTTTCAGGTCAACCAGCGGCGGACGATCAAGGACGTCTCCGACGGGCTCACCAAGACGATCATGGCAGGCGAGCGATTCTCCAAGGATGACAACTTTGTCCAGGCCACCGGCATGGCCTGCGTCGATCTGCCGAGCTGCCGCGGTTGGGCCTGGAACAACTCGCGGTCCGGCCTCGACCTATTCGCCGGTTCCCGCGTGCCGGCCAACTGGACGATCCCCGCCAGCGGCCGCGGTAACGTCACCTTCAACCGCCTGCGAGTGCACGCCTTCGGAAGCGGCCACGGCGAGATCTCTGGCTACGTCATGGGCGATGGTAGCGTGCAGTTCCTGAAACTTGACGGGGCCGACGCTGATTCGCTGGACCTTTTCCGCCGGCTTACCAATCCCTCCGATGGCCAAACGGTAAAGCTGCCATGAGGGCCCGCGAAGTGATCGCCCGGTGGCCGTGCGTTGCCGTCGTGGTCATGGTTTTCGCCGTGCTCCTGGGCGGCTGCGGGCGGTCGCGGCCACCGATGGTACCGATCGCTGGCACAGTTACGCTCGACGGCAGGCCGCTGCCCAAGGTGCGGCTGGAGTTCACCCCGGCCTTTGGCGGCTTCGGTAGCGAGCTGTTGGGAATGGCCGAGGCTGGAGACGACGCAGCGTTCCGTGCGACCAGTGGAGTCGGCGAGGGCCTGTGCGCCGGAACCTATAAGGTGACGGTGCATGAGCAACCGCCGCCCGCCGACATGCAGGAATATCGGGCCGACACACCGGCGAGACAGAAGGCCTATTACGCAGCGCTGGCGAACCGGCCGATCCCCGAACGCTACAGCTCTCTGGCGACGACGCCGTTGGTCGTCGAGATCGTCCCGGGAACAACCGACTACCCGCTCGCGCTTCAACGCTGACGCGTCAGCCCCGCTCCCCGGCGTGCTCTTCGGCGACGAGTTCGAGGTCACTGGCAAGATACTTCACCGCCGCCGACGGCGCGAGGTTGAAGTACACCCGACCCTTCGTTGCCCAGCGGTCGCCGTCATACAGGAACTCGGCCGTGGCCGCTCGCACCCGCGAGACCGCCTCCACTTCCTCCATGCCGCCCCCCTCCACGGCCTCGAAGCTCACCTCGATGGCAACGAGGGCTTTGAGCAGGCGGCTCTTGCGGTCGCGAGCGTAGAGCACGTCGTCATCGAACTCGACATCCACCCATCGCAAGCCCCTGGGCTTGCCGGTGGCCGCGGCCCGCTCGATGAACTTGGCCTCGAGTGGCTCCCGCTGGCGGTGAAAATCCCGCTGTGCCCGGGCGAGCCGCTCAGCCTGGCGGGCCGCCCGCAACGGTCGCATCGCGATCATCGCAGCGGCTCCGGCCACGGCGGCGATGCAGGCCGTGATCGCTATGTGTACGAGCATGTAGTCCATCGCAGAGCCTCCGGTGCGGCCCTCGGCCAGCGAGAACTAGTGTAGGAGGCCGGCCCGGACAGGCCAAATCGATATCTCCCCGTAGACTGCCGGGGCAACCCCGGAGAATCCCGA
>QWPO01000066.1 GCA_003669255.1 Planctomycetota bacterium
GCGGACTTTGTCGCAGGGCATCGAGGAGGGCAATCGCCGCGTCATCGTCGAGCAGCCCGCTCGACAAGGCCGCCACCTGCCCCTCTAGCATCAGATCGAGATGCCGGACCTCCAGTTTCCCATCGCCGACGACCAGACGGTTGTAGGAGTGGACCATGCCGTCTGGGCGGCGGTTCGCCGCGATCGTGTCATCGACGACTCGCCGGGCCGCCTGGAGCAGGCCGCGGATGGAGCCACAGGCCACGGCTATCCGCTCCACCGCTCCCCCCGCATAAACCGCCGCACGATGGCGTTCGCCCGCCCTGCCGAGGGCCTCAAACATGGCGAATGGTCCGGCACCCGCCGGCATGGTGAGCGCCGCCGCCACCGCCTCCACCAGATCGGCGGTGGGCTGTGAGAGATGCACGTCGCCCTCGTGTGCCGCGAAGAGCGTGTCGAGGAATCCAAGGTGCCGTCGGAGGTAGCAGACGGTGACGACCGACAGCCCCCAGCCCGCCAGCGCGTTGTTCGCGTCGTTCCACTCTGGGCGCTGGGTATTGAGCCAGATGCCACCGCCCGGCACGAGGTTCGTGAGCTTCACGAGCGCAGGCACGAGCAACTTCTCGGCCAGGGATGTGAGCCGTGGCATGCCGTCGGCGTCCGCGATCGCCGCCCCATCCGCCCCGACCTCCGCCATTCGCTGTCGCAGGCGACGATGCTCCGCGGCATCGAAGTCGATGGAATGACGCGGGTCGCCGAGGAGTGCGTCGAACCCTTTGATGCGATACGGGACGTTCACCGAGGCGTAGGCGGGTTCGTCGAGCCGCGCGGCAAGTTCGCCGGGCCGCAGCCGTTCGTGCAACTCGAGCAACCGCAGCAGGTAGACGATCTGATGATCACCCCAGTAGCCGATGTGGCTCCATGCATCGTGCGGATCCTCGACCTCCCAATCGACCCCGTCGCGGGTGATCCGGTACGGGTTGTAGCCGTCCGCGGTGGAGGCGTTGAGGAACACCGCGATCATGGCGGGCAGGCAGGCTGGATGGCTCCAGGCGAGGGCTTCCCAGTTCTGGAAGATGTCCCGCCAGTTGCCGGCGTACGAGAGGGTGGGCCGGCCGTCGCGGCCGCGGGTTGCGATCGTGAAGCGGTTCCAAGGGCGACTCGGGTCGCCGTGCCGCCGGCTGAAGCAGATCGGCAGGTACTCGCCCACGATCCTCGTCAGGTGCGGGTCGTTCCTCCCGGCGGCGGCCGCCACGAGCGCGTCGCGGTCGAGATCGACGAGCGTTTCGAGCCAGTCGCGGTGACGGGCGTGCACTGCGGCGTTCCGAACGGCGACGTAGCGGGCGACATCGTGGCCAGGGCAAAGATGCCCGGCGACGGGGATGCCGCCGCGCATGATGTTGAAGAGCGTGTTGGAGAAGTGGTGGGCGGCGACGGTGCGGTCGGCTGAATCCTGAAGACCGTCGGCAGCCGCCACTCGTTTCCGAATGCCCTCCGCCTCCGCCCGCAGGCTTTCCGCGAGGGTGTTCTTGAGGCACTCACCGCCACTGAGCCGCTCGTGCAGGGCGACGACGGCCGCATGGTCGAGGCCCGTGTCGGCCACCGTAAACCACTCGATCGATTCGCCGGGCACGACCGTCGCGGAGTCCTCGACGAGATAACAGCCGAACGTGCCGCGAATCACGCCTGCAACCGGATGCACACGATCACCCGCCTTGAAACGATCGATGCACCGGGGCGATCCTGACCGCGTTGGTCCGCGATGCCCGACCGACCAGGCGACCGCGGCGCGGAGCGACTCGGCCGGCTGGGGGCGGTCGCTGATGGCAGCATTGAGGCACGACACGAGCAGGCCGCTGCCGGCGAGAAACTCGTGTCGCATGTAGGCCGCGGCGAGGTAGCTGTACCGCTCGTAGGTATGCTGACCGACGCCCGGCGTAAGCATTTGGTGCCAGCCATCGAGCATGCGGACCGACATGGGCCGCTGGCCAAGGTTTTTGAGCGTGCACCGCCGAACCACGCCAAACTCGTCGCTAGCCGCGAACTGCCAGCGCAGCCGTAACCCCAGCGGTTCGTGCATCTCCTCAAACACGACGCCGGTGCCGCAGACGTGCTTGTGCAGGTGGCGACCGCCGGCGGCGGCTACCCCGCGGCCCGGTTCCCAGAGCGTGCCCTCCGCCTCCACGAGGCAGAGAGGGCCGCTCGCCTCCGGCACGGCCAGGAGTTTGTCGACCGTCTGGTAGGGAAAGATCGCAAGATCGGGGTCGCGACGGCCAGCAGTGACGCCGCCGTTGCTCCCGAGAAACATCCACAGGTCGCCGTTGCTGACGATGTTCATCAGGAATGGCGGAAGCCTGTCGACGTCGCGGATGCTGACGTACGGCTCCCCGGCGATGGAGGTGATCGCCGCTCCGGCGGCGGCGGGCGCTCGTGACGAGGCGTGTGAAGGAGCGAGCAGCATGGCAGAACTCTTCGTCAAGGACGCACCAGGAACGGCCAGTTGTCGACCGCCCCCGAGCCCTGCGCATCGGTGACGGTGACAAAGAGCCGGTAGGCGCCCGGCTTCTCGGGCATGCGGATCTCGGCTGTCCCGTGATCGTCCGATCGCACGACCGCACCAGGAACGGACGGGGGTTGCTGCTCCGCGTCGCCCCCCTCGCGGCGATCGCGGCTCTCCTCGCGAACCTCCCAGCGGAAGGTGAGCGGGTCGTTCTCGGGGTCGCTGTAGCGGACGCTCACCTGATGCGACTCACCGGCGGCGAGTTCGCGGCCGGCGAATGGCATCTCCGCGGCGTCGAGCAGCGGGGCGCGATTGGCGGGCCATTCGCCCGTCCAGGCCCGGGCCATCACATCGACCCGTGCCGTCTTCTCGCCAGAAGGCAGGAACATCCCGAACCAGCTCGCCGTCGCCTCCTGCTTTTGCCCCCAGAGAAAGGCGTAGCTGCCTAGGCAGCGAGGATCCGCAGTGATCGCGGCTTGAGCGGTGGCGGTGCTGTCCGTCTTCTCGCGGCTGGTGGGCTCGATCGGCGCCTTCCAGGGAGTGTGAGGCGACTCCCACGGGCCGGGCAGCCCAAACTCCGTGATGCAGTAGGGCCTCGTCCAGTTCTCAGCGCGGAGCCTGTCGGCCATGTCCGCCACGCCTGCGTAAGCGTTGATGCCGAGGATGTCGATATCGGGGGCGTGTTCCTTGATGGCGGCCAGTTTCGCGGGGCTGACATTCGCCACCACCGTCATGACGGGATGCTTTGGATCAAGTTCCTTGATCCTCCGGGCGAGCCAGTTCACCTCCCTCCAGATGACGGCCTTGTCGCCGACACCTTCCATCTCATTCCCAAGCCCCCAGGAAAGCACGGCGGGGTGGTCTCGGTAGGCGACGACGGCGTCTTCGACCATCTTCCGCTGGCGGGCGATCGCGGCGGGGTCGTTCCAATCGAAGCCGTGCCGTTCGTGGCCGAGCCACAAGCCCACGGTCACGGCGAGCCCGGCCAGATGGGCTCGGTCGATCATCCGCGCGCCGTCGACCGACTTCTCCACATCCTCGACGCCCCAGGTGCGGATGACATTTCCACCGCAGGCGGAGAGCTCCTCCAGCGACCCCGGGCCGCCGGCACCCCGGATCGGAAAGGGCTCGCCGTCTCGCATCAGCCGCCAGCCCGAAGCCGGATCGCCCTCGACCGCCACAGTCGCGCCGGCGCAGGGGGCCGCGGCGAGGAGCACCGCACCAACGACACTCAGGGCGATCATGGTGCAGGCCGGTCCGCGAACCGCGTCCATGGCTGGAACTCCGGATCGCTTCACTACGGCACGCTCACGGCCTGGCCGTCCGCGCGGTGTCCGAGGCAGTTGAAGATCTCGGGGGCGATGTCGTAGCCGATGATGGCCACCGACCCGTCGGCGAACACCGCATTGATGCCGGCCTGATGGGCTGAGCCCGGAGTCATGAAGGAGGCCTGCTTCGGATCGGCGGCAGTCGTGGCGACGAAGCTCGCGGAATCCTGAACCGGCGTGCAGATCGTGGTGCGAATCGTGTCGTAATCCCAGCCGGCCGACCACCCCTCGTCGTCATCGTTGTCTCCGGTCAAGTACGGTGAAATCAACCGCTTCTCGAAGACCGTCATCGTCTTGCTCAAGCCATCGGAGATGTCTTTCGTCTTGCAGTTTGGCTTGTAACCGAGTTGTTTAGCCGAACCGCTTGTCACAAGGTAACTGCTGCGGACGATCACGCCGCCAAAACCGGTGTAGCTACCCGTGAGTTCCGAAACACTACGCGGGTTAAAGTCCATGATCGCAGGCCCGATGCCCCAGTAGCCATGCCCGATTGAGCAGCCGTAGGTGTTGGCCACCTCGCCCGTCTTGGGAGTGGCGGCTGCGATCAGCCTGTCGAACGTGCCTGGCCTGGTCGCGTCGGCCTCAGTCCGACTCTGTCCGGGATGCACGGCGGCGTAGTCGGTGAGCCAATACGTGACAGGGCCACTGATTCCTTGGGCGGAGCTGCGGGAACTCTTGGTGTTCACGTAGCTCGTCGCCCCGCGTCTCGATGGACAGTTGAACGTGGGCACCGACGAGTTCGCAATCTGCTGCGTGTTCGTGATCGTGGCGATACTGCCTCCCTCCATGAACGGCAGAATCTGATACCCCCACGAAAGCCCCTGCTTGTTGACGCCGAACGGCTTACCGCCGCTGGAGTAGTCCTCGATCTTCGGATAGGGCGCGATTCCTCCGCTGGGGAACATCCGGGAAGCGCTCTCCGTCTGCAGGATGGCGAGGCCGGTCTGCTTTAGTTGGTTGGAGCACTGGGTTCGCCGGGCTGCCTCGCGGGCACTCTGCACAGCCGGTAGGAGCAGCCCAATCAGCGTCGCAATGATCGCGATCACGACCAGGAGTTCCACGAGCGTGAACCCACGCCGCGAGGCCGCAGGGCCCGCGGCACCGCTACGACGTCTGTTACCACCATTCATTGAAAAGACTCCTCGAGAAGAGAACCCCTGAGTTTGGCGCACCCGCCACCAGCCACGCATCAACCGGCGCACGAACACGACCATCGACGAACGCCCCGGGCAACCAACAGTCCCGCACCGATCGCCATGAAGGCGAGCGACGAAGGTTCCGGCACGGCCGCCACGGAGCCGGCTGAGCCAGCGCCGGTGTTGTAGTTCCCCGCGTCGTAGAGGCCGGTGCCGAAGAAGTCGGCGGCGTCGAGGACGTCCACCACACCGTCGTAGTTGAAGTCGCCCTCCAGCCAGTCCGCCGCGAAGCCCGTGTCGAACTTGCCGAACGACAGGAAGTTGCTCGCGTCGAGAACGTCAACCTGCCAGTCGATGTTGGTGTCGCCCGGGGCGGCGTACGCGAAGCTCACGGAGCCATCGCCATTGTCGAGCCAGCCCACCGCCCGCGGCGTGCTGACAGCCACCGCGGCGGCGGCCGCAGTGGAAGTGATGCCGGTTGCGCCAGTCCACGAGCCATCGGCACGACCAGCGACGATCGCCGTCACGAGTTCGACTGGGGTGAGGCCGGAGGCGACTGTCACAAAGCCCCGACCCACATCAACTTTGCCTCCTTCCGCGGCGACCGGCAGGGCATTGACAACCACATTGCCCTTCGATGGCAAATCCGTGACCCAGACGTCCGGGCCGGTCGTCTGCAAGCCCCACTGTACGTGACGGGTGGGATCGCTGCTCGTCGCCAGGCTGACCGAGAACGCGCCGGTGCCGGAAATCGGCACCACCGACTGCGTGACAGAGCTGTAATCGGCGCTGAAGTCCCGCACGAAAGCGTTCACGGTCCAGTTACCTGAGCCGCTCAAGAGAGAGTAGCTGGGCACGGTGCCGCTGAACTTCACAGTCTTGCCGGCGAGAGTGCCATCAGCCTGACCGTAGACGTTGGCCTCCATGATCTTGTTGCCCGTGGCCCCCGGCTGGCCGCTGGGCGTGTACCAGAAGGAACTGGTGTCGGTGACAAAGCACGGCGCGAGCGTCACGCTCGTGCCACTGGTGAAGTCGGCCCGGAGATCGGGCACGGCCCACTGACTACCGAACTGAAAGGCCCCGCCGGCGGACGGCAGGTCGGACACGTTCATGAAGCCGTTCGTCATGGTTCCCGAGTCCACCGTCAACTGCACGACCGACTTGATCGCCAGTGACTGCAGGCTGACGCTCTGCGCGACATCGCTCCGCAGCGTCATCGCCCCGCCCACGTCCACGGTGACACTGGCCAGGTTCGTGGGATTCGCCGCGGCGATTGCCAGCGTTCCTCCGTCGTTGATGGTCACCGGGCTGGCGGTCAGGCCGGCGGTATTGGAAACCCGGAGCGTTCCGCCGTTGATGTTCGTGGGCCCCGTGTAGGGGTTGGCAGCGTCGAAGACCACCGTGCCGGAGCCCGTCTTCGTGACCACAATCGCAGAAGGAATCGATGGATATCCAGCCTGGGCCTGCGTGCGGGTCGTGCCCGACCCGACGTTGATCAGAATCACGCTTCCACCGCTGGGCTGCGTGATCACTTGAAGCGACCCGTTCGCAAGAGCCGCCGCTGGATTCGCGTTCGTGCCGGACACCATGAAGCCCGACTGCACGCGGTAGCCCTGGTAAAAGAACGTGTCCAGCGACAGCGAGAAGTTACCCTGGCCGGTCAGGGGCTGGGACTGCGTGCCGACGAGATTGTAGTTGCTGTCGAAGAGCTTGATGAACGCCTGTGCCCGGAACTCGGACGCCAGTGAATAGGCGCTGACCGTGCCGGAGAAGACTGCGGTGTCAGTCGCGACCGTCGACTCGACGTACGTGTTCGCCTCCATCCATTTATTACCGCGAGGCCCAGGCGTCACCCCACCGTTGGAACTATTCGTCCAGAACGCACGATCAGCATTCGTGCCGTTGAGCGAGTTGGCGTAAGTGTTGTAGTTGGGGTACAGGTCGAGCACGTTATCCGTGATGGTCGCGCCCGTGCCGCTTCCGTTCACCACCACGGTCTTGAGATCGCTGACGCCCCATGCGCTGCCGAAGACATACGCTCCAGTCCCGGACGTCGGAGGTTCCGCGCTCC
>QWPO01000017.1 GCA_003669255.1 Planctomycetota bacterium
GCTGCTCACCGCAGCGCTCGTGATGATCGACCTCGTCTGGTCGATCCGGACCCCGGCTGGCACGCCCATTTCGAGCCCGCTGCTCAAGGCCCTGACCGACCTGTTCTCGTGGCGCTAGTGGATTCTGGCGGCCAGAGGACGCCAGCCTGCTAGAATTCGACGTCCCCCAGCCGTCGGAGCCCGCCGAGTGCCCTGCCTCTTTCTCCTGCGTGTGCGTGCTGTGGCGCTGCGTGCCACATCCGGCGGCGTGCTGGCGGTGATCTGTGGCTGCGAGCCTGCCACAGCGATTCGTCCAGGCGATATCCGCACCTACACGATCCCGAGGGACGCCGAACCCGTGGCCATCGCCGCGGCCCAGTCACCGGCGAACTCAGCCCCGCCCGGCAGTCCCGGCCGCACGGGTTCTCCACCTGGGCCGACCACCTCTGGCGATCGCGGCTCGGCCATCGGCTATGAGGTGCCCGAGGGCTGGAACGACGGTGGTGCCTCCGGCATGCGACTGGCCACGCTCTTCATTGGTGCCCCAGCCGACAAGCGGGAGGTCACGATCATCCCCGCATCCGGCACCCTCGCCGGCAACGTGGAGCGGTGGCAAGGGCAGCTCGAGGCTGCAGCCACTGCGGAGTCGCTGAACGAGAAGGCACTGGCGGCGATCGCCGCCGCGGAGACGGTCGACGTCGCCGGCACGACGGCCACGGTGGTGCTCCTCCGCGACGCGGAGGCCGAAGCCGACGCGGAAGCCGGGCAGGCGATTCTCGGGGCGATGATCCCCGTTGACGAGAACCGGGCACTCTTCGTGAAGTTCAAGGGCGACGCGGCGGTGGCGGCTCGCGAGCGGGAGCGGTTCTCGCGATTCGTCTCGTCGATCCGGTGGAAGGAGTAGGCGGCGTCATGGCATCGGAAAGCCTCGCCTTCGACGCGGACACCCTCGCCCCCCGGGCCGAGGCCGCCAGCTTCGCCTGGCAGCTGCTCCGAGCCGCCGGCTCGCTCAAGATCACGGTGGCGATGTTTCTCGCCGCCACGTTCCTGCTGCTCGTGGGCACGCTCGCGCAGGACGAGAAAAACCTTCCCGAGGTGAAGGCCGAGTACTTCAACAGCTGGCTCGCCCGCGTGCCGTTCGCCGACTTCGTGCCAGTCACCGTGTTCGGCGAGACCAACGTGCCTGGCTGGTTTCCTTTTCCGGGCGGCGCCACGATTGGCCTCGTGCTTCTCATAAACCTGATCGCGGCGAAAGCCACGCGGTTCCATGTGGCCGCCCACGGCAAACGCCTGCTCTGGGGCACGATCGTGTCGCTCATCGGCGGCCTGCTGACGACGGGCGTCATCCTCACCGGCCACCGCACCGACGGCCTCCAGGGCCGTCCTCCCGTGGACTACGACACGGTGTGGCAGATGGTGCAGATGGGCGGGGCTGTGCTCGCGGGCGGACTTGGCACCGCCGCGTGGCTGTCCCGCCGGCGGCTGGTGGCCGGCACGCTCTGGACGGCGGCCGTGGCGGTGGGAACGGCCGTGGCCCTCACGATCGCCGGCGGCGAGTCGTGGCGGATGAATGATCCTGGCCTGCGGATCATGTGGCAACTGATCCAGTCGAGCGTGGCCGCGGTGGTGTTGCTCGCCGGCCTCGTGATGGTGTTCGGTGTCCGCGGAGGCAACGTGCTGATCCACGTGGCGGTCGGGCTGCTGATGGTCGGGCAGTTCCTGTTCGGCGACCGACAGATCGAGGAGCGGATCTCGCTGATCGAGGGCCAGACCACGAGCGTCGCCTACCGGACCGACGAGACCGAACTCGCGGTGATCGATCCGAGCGACGCGGCCGACGACCGCGTGACCGTGATCTCGGGCAGACTGCTCGCGGCCCGCGCCGGCGGCGAGCCGATCACGGTCGACGCGCTGCCGTTCGACATCCGGGTGATCACCTGGTTTCCCAACTCGAGTGTGATCCGGGTGGGGCCCGTGGCGCCAAACCCCGCCACTGCAGGCCTCGGGAAGCAGTGGTTGGCCGATGGCCGGCCGCCCGAAGGGGGCACCTCGTCGCGAACGAACATCGCCTCGGCCTACGTGCAACTCCTGGAGCGGGGCACCGGCCGCGACCTCGGCACCCATCTCATCTCGCAGTTTCTCAACGACCAGGACCGGATCTTCATGGGGGGCGGCGGCGACGAGTTCGACACCGTCGAAGCCGGCGGAAAGCCCTGGCGGCTGGCGCTGCGGTTTCGCCGCGAACACAAGCCCTACAGCGTCACCCTCGATGACGTGCGGCGCATCGACTACTCCGCCAGCGCGACGCCCCGCGACTACTCGTCGTACGTCACCTTCACCGACCGGGCGACGAAGGCCGAGCAGAAGGGCCGCATCTGGATGAACAATCCGGTCCGCTACCGAGGCGAGACCTTCTACCAGAGCCAGTATTCCCAGGTTGATCTCGGCGGCGGTCGCACCGGCGAGATGACGGGTCTGCAGGTCGTCGAGAACGCCGGCTGGCTGGTTCCCTACGTCGCCTGCGTGCTCGCGTTCTGGGGGATGCTCGCCCACTTCGGCCTCACGTTCATCCGGTTCGCCGACCGCCATGAGCGGGCGACGGCCGCGACGCGCAAGCCAGTCGGCGGCGGCTGGATCGGCCCCGCGCTCGGCCTCGCCCTCGTGGCGGCTGCGGTGCTGCCGCGGCTCCGCGAACGCCCTGCTTCACCAGGCGAGTTCGACTGGCGGGCCGCGGGAGCGATCCCGATGATGCACGAGGGCCGCGTGAAGCCGCTCGACACCGTCGCCCGCAACATGCTGCAGCTGCTCGGCAACCGCGCGAATGTGCGGATGCCCAACGACGTGCCGAAGGGGCCGCAGGGCAGCGTGACGGCCACGCAGTGGCTGCTCTCGCTGATGTCCGGCAGCGACTGGGTGGCCGACGCGGCCGTCTTCCGAATCGATGCCTTCGAGGTGCTCGACCTCTTCGACATCACTCGCCGCCAGGGGCATCGCTACTCGGCGGCCGAACTGGAGAAGGGGAGGGAATCCCTGCGGAAGCAGCTTGAGACGGTCCGGAACACGCCTGCCGAGCAGCGGACGTTCGTGCAGAAGAAGTTCCTCGAGCTCGAGCAGAAGCTGATGGCCTACGACCTCATTCGCTTCGCCTACGACACCCCGGCGATGCCGCGGCCGAGCGGGGAGGGCGAGGAGGCCCGCCGCGAACTCTTCGAGCAGGTCCGCCGGCTCGTGCAGGGCGCGCGGATGATCACCGACAACCATCCGCCGGCGGTGATCCCGCCGGCCGAAGCCCCACCCGCGGACGGCAGCGGGGGCCCGGCATCGAACTGGCAGGCGCTCTATCCCGCCGTGGTCACCGCGCTCGTGGGCCGCGTGCTCGACGGCCGCGAGGGCCAGCCGACATTCAAGCTCAATCCTGCGGTCCTGCCGTTCACCGACCTACTCGCCAAGGTCGATGGCCCGGCGGTCGAGTTCAACTCGGCGGTCAAGGCCTACCAGGGTGCGATCGCCGACCTGCCGGCGGTGCGCGAGTCGTCGCGCAAGGCCGCCTTCGAGGCCTGGCTCAACGCCTTCAATCCGACCGACACGGCGAAGTGGCTCTACGTGCTCGCCACCGTGCTCTGCTTTGCAAGCTTTCTCGTCGGGCAGGCCCGGCTCAACCGGTTCATCTGGTGGATGCTCCTCGGCACGCTCGTGCTCCACACGTTTGCCCTGGCCGCGCGCATCTATCTCACCGGTCGGCCCCCGGTGGTCAACCTGTACTCGTCGGCGGTGTTCATCGGCTGGGCCTGCGTGCTCGCCGGCCTCGGGCTCGAGTCGCTCCACCGGCTCGGCATCGGCAACCTCGTCGCCGCCCTCAGCGGCGGGCTCACGCTGATGGTGGCGTATGGACTCGACTCCGGCGACACCATGCACGTGCTCCAGGCGGTGCTCGACACGCAGTTCTGGCTCTCGACGCACGTGGTCACGGTGACGCTCGGCTACGGCGCCACGTTCCTCGCGGGCCTGCTCGGCACCTGCTCGATCGTGCAGATGATCTGGGCGCGGCTCTCGGGACACTCGTCCGCCCATGAGGCCGACCGCGACATCCAGGACCGCCTCTACCGCATGACCTACGGCGTCGTCTGCTTCGCGCTCTTCTTCAGCTTCATTGGCACGGTGCTGGGCGGCCTCTGGGCCGACGACTCGTGGGGCCGGTTCTGGGGCTGGGATCCGAAGGAGAACGGCGCCCTGATGATCGTGCTCTGGAACGCCGCCGTGCTCCACGCCCGCTGGGACCGCTGGATCGGGCCACGCGGGTTCGCACTCTTTACGATCGGCGGCAACATCGTCACCGCCTGGAGCTGGTTCGGCACCAACCAGCTTGGCATCGGCCTGCACAGCTACGGCTTCACCAGCGGCGTGCTGCTCCTGCTCGCCGGCTACGTCGCCAGCCAGTTGGCCCTGATCGCCGCCGGGCTGCTGCTCACCGGTCCCGTCAGGGCACCTGCTGCCAGCGGCCGCCGCTGAACCGCCGCACCGAGAGCGTGGCGGCGTCGGCCTCGACAGCAATCGCCCCGGCCCGGCCGGTCTGGAGGATGTCGGCTCCCCTGGCCGCGGCTGCGTAGGCCTCGCGAACGAGCGGCCACGATCGTCCCTCCGCGCCGCTGACGAGCACGACGCTCGGCTGCGTGGCGGCCGCCAGGTCGGGCGGCAGGCTCGTGATGCTGCCGTGATGCGGCGCGACCAGCACATCGCAACCGTCGGGATCAGCGGCGACGAACCGTTCAGCCGCCCGGCCCTCGAGGTCACCCGTCAGCAGCCAGCGGCGACCGGCCGCCTCGACGGCCATCACGAGGCTCGCCTCGTTGTCGGTGCCGCAGGCACCAGCGGCCGCGCCTGCGGCCGGATGGAGCACGCGAACCCGGCACTGCGGATCGACGGCGAATGAATCGCCAGCCTGCACGATCCGCATGGGGATCCGGCGGTCACGGAAGGCCGCGACGAGCTCGCGGGCGGCGGGGGCGGCGCTCGCCAGCAGGGGCTCCGTGGCCACCACCTCGCCGACGACAAACCGGTCGAGCAAGTCGGGCACCGCGTTGAAATGGTCGACGTCGGCGTGGGAGATCACGAGGTGGTCGATTCTCCGCGTCCGCTCGCTCCAGAGCACGGCCGCCAGCGACCTCGAGGCCGCCGCCGGCGCTCCCAGCCGCCCGGCATCAAACACGAGCGTCTTGCGCGCTGGCGTGGTGAACACGATCCCGCAGCCGTGCCCCATGGCGGCCACCACGCCCCGCAGCCCCGCGGGCCGCGCCGCCACCGCGGCCCCCAGTCCGTCCACGGCGAGGCCCACCGCCATCCACGCCCCCGCGACCACAGCCCAGGTGCGGGGCCGACGAAGCGCGTTGGGGTGAAACCAAAGGAGAGACGCCGCGAGCGTGGCATACCAGCCCGCCACCCACCAATCCGGCGGCCCTGCCACCCACCAATGGCCGCCGGGCACCCGCGCCGACCAGTGCACGACTGCGGAGATGCAGGCCAGCATGCCGTCGCACGCCGCGCCGCAGATCGAGGCCAGCGTGTCAGACACCGCCGACGTCACGAGGCACAGAAAGCCCCATGCCATCGCCAGCGCGACGAGCGGCGCCACGATCACGTTGACAATCAGGCCTACGGGGCTCACCACGTGAAAGCGGGCGGCGACCAGCGGCGTGGTGACGATCCAGACTGCGGCCCCGGCCGCGAATCCCGCCCAGCACTGCCAGGCCGCTGACCGGACGAGCCGCTCGACTGGCGACCGACTCCGCTCGATCAGGCGGTCGATGGGGTCGTCGGGTGACTGCCGGCTCGGCAGCGCGGCAGCGATGCCGACGAGCACCGCGGTCGAGAGGAATGAGAGCTGCGCCCCCGCGCCGAGCACGTCGGCCGGCCGCAGGGCAAGCACCACGATCGCCGCTACCGCCAGACCGTTGATCGCCGGCGATCTCCGGCCGGCGGCCGCGGCGAGGCACGACAGCCAGACGAGCAGCGTGGCCCGCAGCACGGGGGTCTCGGCGCGAACCAGCAGCATGTAGCCCCCCGTCACCGCGGCGATGACAACCAGCGCCCAGCCGCGAGGGACGACCGCGAGCCGGAGCAGTTTGAAGAGCGCCAGCGAAAGGAGGCCGACGTGGAGACCGGAAATGGAAAGGATGTGAACAGTGCCCGTGGCGAGGAAGTCGTCGGCCTCGTCGCGGGGAAGCGATTCGCGACTCCCGAGCAGCAGTGCCGAGGCGAGTGGGGCGCGGACGGGCGAGAGGTGTTCATCCAGCGTGGCGAGGCCGCGGGCCCGCAGGCCCTCGATCCACCGCGAGACCGCAAGCGGGCTAGCGCGTTTCAGGAGCCGCATGCCCCGGGCAGATGACACCCGCACGATCGAGAGGCAGCGATTCGCCCGGGCCCGCGCCCGAAAATCAAACTCACCCGGATTGAGGGCCGCCGAAGGCCGCAGCCCACGGCCGAGGATCCGCACGCGATCGCCCACCCCCAGTGGCGGCGGACTACCGTCCACGATCACCGTGGCTCGGCCCGACGCCGGCTGCCACCGGCTTCCGACACGATGCGCCTCGACGCTCACCACGCACTCGCCCGACGGGCCGATGGCAGCCGCACGCCGCGGATCACCAACGGCGGGGAGTTCGCGAAACGCCTGTTCGATCCTGCCCCGGATGGCAATCGGCGCCGGGCTCTCGCCCAACTGCCACGCAAGCTCATCGCGGCGAAAGAGGTCGTACCTCGCGTCGGCCCAGGCGGCGCCGCACGCGGCGATCGCGACAGCGATCGCCGCCATGGCCGCTCGCGGGCGGCCCCACCACGTCGCCACGCCCCACGCGGCGAGCGATGCCACCGCCGCGGCCCACCACGCGACCGCCAGGCTTGCCCCAGGCCAGGGCTCCACGAGACGGGCAAAACCGCACCCGGCGGCGAGGCAGGCCGCTGCCACCACGGCCGGCCGGGCCGGGAGCGGCTCGTCGCGACGGTGGTGGAGCAGCCAGCGGATCGCCGCCCGAGGCC
>QWPO01000149.1 GCA_003669255.1 Planctomycetota bacterium
CGCCGGTGGCCACAGCCAGGCTCTCCCTGGCGTCTTTGAGATTCGGATTGATGGCGAGCGCCCGCTTGAAGGCGGCGATCGCCTCGTCCTTCTTGCCCTGCTTGAACATCGCCACGCCGTAGTTGTTCATCAGCGCACCGATCGCAGGGTCGTAGGGGATGTTGGGATTGCGCGTCGCCGCAATGGCTTCTTCGCGCGACTTCTCCATGCCCTGGATCAGTTCGAGGTACTTCGCCTCGGCCTCGGCAAACCGGTTGCCGGCAGCCAGGGCATTCGCGAGATTCATGTGGATCGCGGGCACATGGGGTGTCACGCGAACCGCCTCCTTAAACTGCTCGATCGCCTCGTCGAGTCGTCCCTTGGCCGAGAGGGCGGTGCCGAGGTTGTTGTGCGTCTCGCCGAGGTCGGGCCGCAGGGCCGTCGACCGCGTGAAATGGTGAAGCGCGCCCTTGATTTTCACCTGCGTCGCCGGGTCGAGCAGCACCGGATTGGGCACCGGGATGTCATCCACGTGGCCGCGGGCGAACTTCTTCGCGCCGAGCCGGTTGTGAGCCTGCCAGGCGTTTTCATTGTGCTGGAGCGTGTGGGTCCAGAGTTCGTCCTCGTTCAGCCAGGTGACAGCCAGTCCGTAGGACATCCAGGTGAGCACGGCGAGCGCGGCGGTACAGCCCGCCACGAGCAACGGCCGCTCGCCGGAAGGCAGCCGGTCGTACCAGGCCGCGACCGCTGCCGTGATCAGGGCGATCAAGCCGATCATTGGCAGGTAGATGAAGTGGTCGGCCGCCCAGGTGATCCGCATGTAGGAGATCGTGATGAACCCAAGCACCGGGGCGACCATCAGCACGAAGAAGCCAAGGCCGAAGATCGCGTGCTTCCCCCATGTGGCCCGGTTCTGCCAAAACCACCAGGCCGCTCCCAGAAACACCGGGATCGGGAGGAGGTAGAACAGCATCTCTCCGGCTTGTCCGGGCTTGGATAGGTCGAGCAGGTCGATGTCCCAGCGGGTGTAGATCGGCAGGAGGTTCACCGGCCAGAGAATCGTCGCGATGTAGAACAGCAGCGACGTCCCGGCGATCGCCAGCCGCGAGAAGATGCCCTTGATCGACGGCAGACCACGCCCGCGGCTGACGACGCGCACCCGATCCCGCCATTCCGCCGGGACCTTCTCGTAGTCGGCCTGCTCGAGCAACGCGCCGGAGTAAAGCTCCCGCCCATCAACGCCGAAGATGCTGGCGGTCGTGTTGGCTGGAAGATCGAACAGCCGCACCCGGCCCTCGGGAAACGTCTTCTCCCCATTCTTGGCGCCGAATTCGCGCACCCGCTGCCGCCACTCGAATGGGAGCTTGGCGAAGTCGGCTTCGTTCTGCAGGGGGCCGGCGTGGATGGGTGACCCGTCGGGGGCGGTGATCTCTACGGTTCGCGACGAGACCTTCACGCTGCCCTCGCGATACGTCGCCGTCCCATTACCGATGAACGACGGGACGACGATCGTCTCCTGCCCGATGGCCCGTCCATGCTGGAAGTAGATCGTGACGATGCCGAGCACGATCGAGATCACGAAGAACGGCGCCGTCCGCACGAGGTCACGGACGGTCACCTCGCCCCATTTCCACCAGGCGTAGAGCAGCAGCACCACCGGCAGTGCCACGACCGACGTCTTGGCCAGCATCGAGAGCAGGAAGAAAATGATCGCAAGCGCATAGTGCCACCACTTCGCCGGATCGTCCTCGGCCGCGTCGTCAAACTTCACGAAACGAATCGCCGCCAGCAGAAAGAGCGGCAGCGAGAGCGTGTTCTTGAGTTCCGACACCCAGGCGACGCTCTCCACGCAGACGGGATGCACGGCGAACAGGAGGCCCCCAAACCAGGCGCACGGGATTTTCATCACCGCAAACAGCCGCCACAGCAGCAGCGAGCTGATCGCGTGCAGCACGACGCTCGTGGCGTGGAAGCCGGTCGGCCATGGGGCCGACGGGCCGCCGGGTTGGATTGGCCCCCCCGTCCGCGGATCCATCTGGAAGAACGGCCACTGGGCCCACAGCGCCGAGTAACTCAGTGGGAAGTAGTCGGCGCCGTCCGGGTTGAACCAGAGTTTGGCGAGGGTGGCGGCAGAGTCGGGCGGCACACTCGGGTCGGGGGAGATGCGGTGCTGGATGATCTGGTTCGCGGTGAGCAGCTGGTCGTCGTCCCAGAGCCAATCGGCGTGATGCACCGGATGGCACACGGGGGAGTAGACCCAGAGGCATGCCAGGACGATGACGGCGGCCCGCATCAGCCACTCCTGCCAGCGGCTTGCCGGCTCGCCGCTGGTCGGCGAGGGCTCCATGGCCGAGTGCGCGGTGGCTGCGGTAGCGGGCTTCGCCGAGCGGCCCTGGAACTGCCTCGGACCATGATTGTCGCGTGGGTTGGCCATAAAACTACGTTCCGGATGAGGGTCGGTTCCGTCCTGCGAGAGCCACGGGATCGGCTCCAAGCCCCCGCGGACGACGTGTTTTGCAGCCTAAACTCCGCAAGGAACCGACACAATCGCCGAGGTTTTTCGTCGTTTCCCACCGCGTCCGTTGCTTGACCCAATGCTGCCAGCGGTCTAAAAACGTTGGTGATCTCCCTCTCAGGGAGGCCTTTCCAGAGCAGGAACCGCTCGTGACCGCGTGCTGATTCGGGTTTGGAGACTGTCGCTTCCGGTATGTCCCGTGGCATAGCCGGCTCAGTCTCCCCGTCAGCCCCGATGCGATCCTGCCTCGTGCGCCGCGACCATCCCTGGGTCGCCGTCGGCAGCCTCATCGGCAGCCTCCAAGTCCGACTCTTGACGCGGTCGTCGCCTTCGCCTTAAATGCAATAGAGTTGCACATGCCATCGAATCTCAAAAGCCGTCGCCCTGCCGCCTTCACCCTCGTGGAACTGCTCGTCGTGGTTTCGATCATTGCCGTGCTGATCGGGTTGCTGCTCCCAGCCGTGCAGGCGTCGCGGGCCGCCGCCCGAAGGACACAATGCGCCAGCAACCTCCGCCAGGTCGGGCTCGCCATGGGGCAGTTCTGCGATGCCCATCGCGGCCAGTTTCCCGACACGTCGCACAACCAGTCGGGCGACGTGGAACAGTCGTGGATCTACACCGTCGCCCCCTTCATGGAGAGCGTTGATGCGATCCGCATCTGCCCGGACGACCGCAAGGCGGCAGACCGGCTCGACCAGAAACTGACCAGCTACGTGATGAACGCCTACCTGACCGACGAGCCCCGGTCGTTCGCTGTTACCAACCACAACAAACTCCGCGAGTCGTCGAAGACACTCGTGGCATTCGAGATCGCCGACCAAAAAGCTCCGATCATCGAAAACGATCACGTGCATAACCACGCCTGGTTCACGTCGCTGACCGTCGCCCGCAAGCAGGTGCTCCAAAAAATCGAGGCCGACGCCGCCATCGAGCGGCATGCCGGCTCGTCCCACTTCCTCTACGCCGACTGGCACATCGGGCCAATGCCCGCCGTCACCGTGGCCGAGTGGGCCGACACCCAGACTCCCACCGACAACTTCTGCCTTCCCAAGTAGGGGAAGGCAGTGCTCGCGTTTCCCCTAGCCCTCCTGGAGAATCTCGTCATGCGTTCGCTCCGCGTTGTCCGTTGCCTGGCGATTCCCGCCGTGCTGATCGCCACCCTCGCTGCCGCCGTCTCCGCTGAGGACGTGCATTACGACGTGTTCGTCGCAGCGAGCGGCACGAGCCTCGTGATCGGCGGCTACGACGACGCGGCCACGACGGCAACTGTGCCGGCCGATCAGATGCGGGTGTTCGGCGGAGAGGTCGTGCCGGCCACCGGCACCGCGGCCCCCTACGAGAGCGCGAGCCCCGGTGAGCCGGGCTTCCGTGCCGCCACGCAGTCGTTCCTCAACAACCCCTCACTGACCACGCCGGCGGGCGTCTACACAGCCCTGCCTGGCAGCACGCCCCTGACATTCTCGTTCCTGCCAATCTCGATCGGCAGCGACAGCCGCAATCTCTTCTACTGGAGCGGCACCGGAAGCGTCGCCTTCGCACCAGTCGGTGCCGACGTGTCGCTCGACCTCGACAAACAGGGAGGCGGAGGCTGGACGACCGGCATCAATGGATCCTCGGCCGCGGTGATCGCTGGCAACACCATTCAGGTGACGTCGGCGGGCGTCTCCGCGGGAACGGTGCACACGCACCTGTTCACGTCGATCGCCAAGGCCGGAGCCGCTCCAGACCAGGGCTTCTATCTCTATGCCATGCAACTTGGAATGACGGGCTTGCAGTCATCCGATTCTCTGTATTTCGTTGTCGGAGCCCTCGACCCGGCCACCCTGACTCCCGAGCAGTTTGCGGACTTCGAGACGGCCCACGGCCTGGCTGAGGTCTGGGTCGAAAACAACCTGGCTGCGGTGCCGGAACCAGCAAGCTTCGCGATCATCGGCCTTGGACTGGCTGGACTGGTCGGGACCGCGTCGCGGGGAATCAGGTCCCGGACCAACCGCCGCTGATACCCGCCACCGCCAGGCGGACGTTCTGGAAAATACCGGGCCTCCGTCGGTTATGAGGCTGCAGAGTCTGCGGTTCCACTTCTGGGCATGTTCCTCCACCGGGAACGCCCAGAGGAGCAGAACCGTGATTGCTGCCGCCAAAAAGGCGTTGAAACTGCTGCCACGCGGCCGGACGACACGCCCCGCCTCGCGGATCACCGCCGCCGATGTGGCCGCCGCCCGCCGGCGGGCTGAACTCGCCGCCCGACGCGAGGCGTTGTTCGCCCGTGAGATCGACTACATCCCCTGCCGCCAGTTCCTCAAGGCCGACGCCGAGGCCTTGGCGACCAAACCCCCGGCCGACGCCGCCGTGCCGCTGGAGTCCCGTGACGGACCGCCGGCAGATGCCAAGGGACTCACGCCCTACCTCGCCAGCCTGTATCAAAACCGACTGCTCTCCAAGGACGAGGAGCAGTTTTACTTCCGGCGGATGAACTGGCTGAAGTTCCGCGCCGCGACGACTCGTGGGCGGCTCGACCGCCGTCGGGCGACTCTGCGGCAGATCGAGCAGGTCGAGGGCTGGCTCACCGAAGCCGAGACCGTCAAGGCGATCCTGATCACCTCGAACCTCCGCCTCGTCGTCTCCATCGCGAAGAAGTTCATCGATCCCTCGTGGACCTTCGACGAACTCGTCAGCGAAGGGAACGTGGCGCTCATGCGGTCGGTGGAGAAGTTCAACTTCGCACTCGGCAACCGCTTTAGCACCTACGCCACCTACGCCATCCAGCGGCACTTCTTCCGCCTCTCGCACCGCGGCCGACAGTTTCGCAAGCGGTTCGTGGCCGACGATGAGTCGCTCCGCGACCGCGCCGAGTCGACGCCGAGCACCGAGTACTGCTCCACGGAGCAGATCGACGTGCTCAAGGGGCTCTTCAGCCAGTTCCTCGGCGAACTCGAGCCTCGGGAGAGGAAGATTGTCGTGGCCCGGTTCGGCTTCGACGGCAAGCCGCCACGAACCTTCCGCGAACTCGGCAGCCAGATGGGCGTCTGCAAGGAGCGGATCCGCCAGATCCAGACCCGCGCCATGGAAAAGCTCCGGGCAATGGCATCCGAGGCCCGCCTCGAGCAGACCGTCGGCGACTGGCTCTGATTCGGGGCACGCGTACCTGGGCGTTCACGAGGCTCGGGGCTGCCCATGCCCGTCGCCGGACGTTCTCGGATGCCATCGTGGCATCCGATCACTGCATGTCCGCTGCGCTTCGCCATCCTGGCTGCGCTTGCTCCCATAGCCCGGCTCTCGGGCACGGGCAGCCCCTCGCAGCATCCTCCCGCGTGTGTGATTCCGGAAAGGGGAGCAGGCGGATCGGAGGCACGCGCAGAAGCCGGTGAGACTTGTGCCACGCGGCGGTCGCGCCGAAGCGTTTGAGAAGAGAACTCACAAGTCCCGCCGGCGCCGAGCATGTCTCCGGCCGGCTGCGGGGCCGCTCCGACAAGCGAGGATCAAGGTTGCCCGCACGAGCCCCTGAAGCCCGACGAAAAAGCCTTGCACGGCCGGTCGTCGATCCCTATCCTCCCGCCCCGCCCGGATTCCGGACGGATGGCCCACGGGAGGATTGGAGCATGGCGATCACGCTCGCAGAACTGGCAACGAAGGTTGGCGGCACCCTCGTCGGCGGTGCGCCAACGCACCCCGTGCTTGGTGCCGCCACGCTCGAGACCGCCGCGGCCGGCGACGTCACGCTGGTTGACGCCGGCGACAAACTCCACCTCCTCGCCAAGAGTCGAGCAGGCGCCGCGATCGTCCCCGCCGGCACCGGCCTGCTCGACAGGCCCTCGATCGAGGTCGCCGACGTCCATGCGGCGTTCGCCGCTGCGATCACAACCTTCCGGCCGTCGCGGTGCGAGCCGCGGATCGGAATGAGCCCTCAGGCGGCCGTCGATCCCACCGCGCGGCTCGCCGCCGACGCCGACGTGCATCCGTTTGCGACCATCGGGGCCGACGTCGAAATCTCGGCCGGGGCCACGATCCACTCCGGCGCGAGGATCATGGCCGGCTGCCGAATCGGCGCGGGGAGCATCGTCTTCCCCAACGCGGTGCTCTACGAGAACACCGTGGTGGGTGCGCGATGCATCATCCACGCCAACGCGGTGCTCGGCGCCTACGGCTTCGGCTACAAACCGGGCCCCGAGGGCTACACGATCTCCGCCCAGCTCGGCTGGGTCGAACTCGCCGACGACGTCGAGATCGGCGCCGCCACCACGATCGACCGCGGGACCTACGGCCCGACGGTGATCGGCGCTGGCACGAAGATCGACAATCTGGTGATGATCGCCCACAACTGCCGCCTTGGCCGCCACAACATGATCTGTTCGCAGGTCGGCGTGACGGGCAGCACGACGACCGGCGACTGGGTGGTGATGGCCCGCCAGGTGGGCGTCCGTGA
>QWPO01000047.1 GCA_003669255.1 Planctomycetota bacterium
AGGCTGACGGGTATGCAGACGCTATCCACCGCGGCCTGCCCGTCCCTTCGCGAGTATCGGAGGTCCAGCGACGGCAGTCAGGCCGTGGACGTCCGGGCGACTCATCGCAGCCTGACGGCAACGGCGAATGTCGCGAGACAGTTCCGCGCGCTTCACGAGTTGTCGAACGAGGTGACCGAGCTGCGGATGGCGAAGATCCTGCTCCTGGGAAGCGGGCGTTGCGGAAAGACGACACTCGCCAGAGCGTTGCGTTGGCACGATTACACGCCCGAAGAGCGCCTGGTGAAGCGACATGATGTGAAAGAGTTCCCAATCCCTAAAGGGGGCATACCCAGCACGCCCGATATCAATTTCTTGCAATGGGAGGTGACTTACGGTGAGCCAGCCCATGGCGCGGCACCGCGGGGCATTCTCCATGTGTGGGACTTCGGTGGGCAGGAGATCTACCACCAGACGCACCGGCTGTTCGCGTCGGAGGGCGCTATCTTCATCATCGCCGTGACGACCGAAAACGAGCAGGGAGATCGAGCGAGGGCCGACCGCAATGCGGAAGCGGACCAGATCAGGAAGCTGGAGCTTGAAAAATTGAACCAATACCGCGAGGTGAGCTACTGGCTTGAGTACATCGCCAGCGCAAAAGGAACCCCGCCAGGGGCGCTCGGAGACGTTGCCGCTGCCGCTGTGCAGATCGCAATGACAAGTCCTGAAGACATGAGCAATGATCTGTTCCTTCAGGCGGCCGGATTCAGGGATCGCCTTGTGGAGTCAAAGATTCCGAGGATGCATGTTCGGGTACGTGAGCACGAACCGGTCGAATCAATCGCAGATCTTCGTGCCTGGGTGGGGAAAGAGATCGGGAAAGTTGCCGATGAAACAGGGATTCGAGTCCCGCTGCTCTACGCGAAAATATCTGCATGGGTTGAGCAATGCATTCGGAATCGAAAACGGCTATCGCCTCTTTCTTGGACCGAGTGGCGGGAGGAGGTGGCGAGTCGATTTCCGACGGGAAAGCGGTTCAGTTCAAGGGCGACGACGGAAATCGCGATGGCAATCGCCGAGTATCTCCATGCTTGTGGACGGCTATTTTGTGTCCGCGGAAAGAGAGGTATCGAGAAGGTGGTTCTCAATCAGCAATGGTTTGTCGATAAGCTCTACAAGATCATCAACCCTTCGAACCACGCGATTCGGGATGCTCTCCGAGAGCAGACGTCGACGCCGGTGGATCAGTCGAAAATGGAGTCGATTATCGGTCAGATCGACGATATCGACGAGAACGAGTTCTCCACGGTGATGGAGATGATGGATAGCTGCGACATGCTGGTGCGAATCGGCAGCGATCGATGGCTGGCCGTCCATCCGGACCTTCTTTCCCCGCTCTCGATCTCACTCGAGAAGGAGCTCTACGAGACGTGGAGCCGCGTCGCGCATGCGCAGGTCGACTGCGGGTGGGAGAACTGGAGTCTGGCGATTCACGGTCACCCCTCAAAGCTCCTCCTGGGCGCGTCGCACTTCCGGAAAGTGTGTGCATGGCTCGCGCGAGTCATGGACGGCCCTCTTCCGACGGGGTTGTCCCGGAGCGCTCATGGTTCCAAAGCCGCTCGGTCTACCCTCGGGGAACATGAAGACTCCGACATGCGCTCCAAACGTGCGGAATGCCGGGTGTGGCGGCGGGGGATGCAGATGACGATGAGGAGTCTGGATCGCGATGATGCTCAGGAAAGCCCTGCGATAGCAGTCCGGATCGAGTGGAATCACGACAAGGAGGACGGAGCAGCGGTGGACGCACCTCCCAAGTTTTCAGGGGGGATGTTTCTCCAGGTTCTCTCAACCAAGGCCAAGGAGCATGCCGAGGCGCTGCTCGCAATGATGGTTGCCGATGACGGACCGCTCCCCGAATTTCGAGATCGCTTGGTCGTGGGGGATCACCGGCCGCCGAGCGTGTCTTCGGACAAGATTTGGTGCCCGCGCGGGTCAGGGCAGCCGGGCTGGTCCACCAAGGATGGCCCGACCGGGCCGGGCATGCCCTGGGACGTGGCGATATCCTACCGGAGGGACCAAAAAGTGTTTGTTGACTCGCTCGTGCGGGCACTTGAGGCAGATAATCTGAACGTGTACCACGATCTGGAAGACACGCGGATTTTTCCGAGGCCTGATAAGCCGCAGGGATCGAATCTGGATGAGATCTACGATCATCTCCGCCGGGCGAGGGTCCTGATTGTTGTTCCCTCGGAGTCCTATTTTGAGACGCCGAGCCTCGATGGCGAGAAAGCTGTAAACTTCTACTGCCCCGTCGAGCTTGCGGAAGCGATCAATAGCATCTACGACAAGGCTCGCCCTGCCAATCGATTTCTCTGGGTGGCGCCGTCTGGTGCAGTCATGCGGGAGCTGGTGCAAGATAAGATAAACGGTGTGCTGAAGCAGTATGTCGCTGTCGTGGAAAACTCAATCAGAGACGTGTTCTCGACACCGATAGGAAAGAGACAAGTTCGGGCCGTAAACGGCGCTGACAAGGGGAAAGTGGCCGATGTCATCGAACGGGTAGGCTGGGGGGAACACAATTACGTCGATGTGCCGCTAGATGCAGGCGGTCAGCCTGAAGTCGCCACGATCGTGCAGAGAGTGCGGCAAGCGCTCAAGTAACTTGCGGGTGGTCTTCGCGAAGACCGAGCCGTCCGGGGTGCCCCTTGTAGAGGTGTGGGTCCGCCGTTCGCGGAGTCGTCCCCCTTGGTCCCTGACGATAGCGTGACTTTTGCGCGAGCTATGCTGCTCGGCTGGACAGCGAGTCGGTTTGCTGCGGATACCCGAGTGCTTCTCGTTATGGCGCCAGCGCTGCAAATCCCGGTGAGGGCGAATTGCCTGTGCAGCCAGGCGGCAAAGGAGAGGGTTTGATGCAGGACGAAATAGCCTTAAACGGCCAACCTGCCGACGCCGACGAATTCCTTCTCCCGCTTCCGGTGCCTGCGGGAGAGCCGGCACGGTCGATGCGCTTCCGGCGGATCCCCGCTGGTGCGTTTCGGATGGGAGCGCGGAGTGGGGTAGTGAACGAGGAGCCGGTTCATCGGGTCGTCGTGCCTTATGACTTCTGGCTGGGGACGTTCGTTGTTAGCCAAGCGGAATATGCCGCAGTCGTTCACGGGCTGGGGCTCGAGGGGCAGCTCAGGGCGGATGGCGAGTCGTGGACGGCCGAGCCGAGCCATTTCGCGGGTCGTCCGGACCACCCGGTCGAGAAGGTCAGTTGGCGTGACGCCGCGCTCTGGTGCCATGCGCTGACCGGCGAGCTGCAGGCCCGGGGTCACAAGGTGATCTGCCGTCTCCCGAGCGAGATCGAATGGGAGTACGCCTGCCGGGCCGGCACGGAGACCGTGTATTGGTGTGGGGATGACGAGAGTGATCTCGCGAAGGTGGCGTGGTTTGACGAGGATCGGAAAAAGGCGGGCATGCATGGCACGCATCCCGTTGTCTCGATTCCCGCCATTGATACTCCCCCAGGCCAGGGTTTTGGCCTGTACGGCGTTTACGGGAACGTCGATGAGTGGTGCCTCGATGCTTGGGATCCAGACGGATACCGACTGATGACGGGCCATGCGAGGGACAATCGGCCAGGCAGTTCAAGTGCTGCGATCGAGGCTGAATTCACCTCGGACAGCGGTCGCGTTTTTCGTGGCGGGGCTTGGAACTACCCCGCCGGTGGATGCCGGTCGGCTTCGCGCGGGGGGGGCAAGCCGTCTGGCCGCTACGACAATCGAGGGTTTCGTGTTTGTGTTGCCATCGATAAGGAATCCGAGAATCATCAAGTGCGCGGCGGACCCTCCTCAGTGGCCGAGAACGCAGATCGCTGCGGCGGGGTTGCGCTAAAGAGGCCTGCAAGCGACGCGGCAAGCCACCTGTTTGGTATCGCTGCCGGTAGTAGCCCGGTGACTGATGTTCGGCGAAACCTAGATTTTGCAGCGTGCATTCCGACGATTGTCGTCGGAGCACTTTACAGCGATCAACCCTGTGGGCACCAAAAGCTCGACTTCAGTCGGTTCACGAGCCTCACGCACCTCTGTCTCTGGGGCCTTGACGACCTCGAGGAGATCGAAGGGTTGCCCGAGTCGCTCGAGCGCCTCGATCTCCGCGGTTGCGAGAAGCTGCGGTCGATCACCGGCATGAAGCTCCCACGGCTCGAAACGCTCGATCTCGGCGGATGCGTTGGGCTGCCGGGGCTGCCAAAAGGGCTTGAGGCACCGGCACTGCGGTGGCTCCATCTTGATGGCTGCGCTGGAATCGCGAATTGCGTCGACACCATCGACGCCCTCCATGCGCTGCTCAAGGCGGCAACATCGCTCGAAGAACTGACGCTCGAGGAGTGCCACTGGCTCGAAACCCTGCGACTGCCAGATCAGTCGAAGAATCCATACGTGGCGTCCATCGGGGACCCGAGGTTTCCAGAGCGTCATCTCAAGAAGCTCGCCCTCCGGGGCTGTACGGAGCTGAAAGAGCTCCCCGATCTCGACGGCTATCCCTGGCTCCATCATCTCGACCTTCGTGGATGCAGCGAGCTCGAAGAGATGCCGCGCTTCCACGTGGACGAGGCTGACGGCCGGCCGACCGGCCTCCGCACGCTCTATGCGACCGGCTGCGACAAGATGCGGACGTTTTGCGGTCTCGACATTCGCCGGGTGCACCGTGGCGAGAGCACGGCAGCGATCGGGGAATCGACCGCGGCGGGGGAGAAGGTGAACGTCGCCGAGCAATTCCGGACGCTCTCCACGCTCGCTGCCGACCCGGCCGAGCTCCGGATGGCGAAGGTCTTGTTTCTCGGAAGCGGCCGCTGCGGGAAGACGACCGTCTCCAAGGCGCTTCGATGGTCCCGGTATTCCGATGAGGAACGGGCTCGCCTCGCCGAAACCGAAGCCAACCCCTGCCCGCTCGGAGGGCAGCGGTCAACGGCGAACATCCGTCTCGACACGCTCGGGATGACCCGGAAAGCCCCGAGCACATCGACGCCCGTCGAAACCGACGTTCACCTCTGGGATTTCGGCGGCCAGGAGATCTATCACAACACGCACCGGCTGTTCGCCTCCGAAGGGGCAGTGTTCGTGATCGTCACGACGTCGCCAGAGGAGTGGAAGCGACGCGTCGATGACGACATCGAGCACGGCCACACGCTCGGGCTGACGGAGGAGCAGTTTCGCCGGGAAAACGCCTACCGCGAGCTAGCCTACTGGCTCGATTACGTCTGGGAGGCTCGCGGTCTGCGTGACCGTTCGCTCGACATGAGCGACCCGCAGCGGGCCCCGCGGGTGCTCATCGTCTTCACCGGCCCGAAGCCGGTGGGGGGGACAAGCGTCAAGCAGTTTCTCCGCAAGCAGGCAGGCAGATACGGATCTCTGATCGGTGACGGGATCGCGGTGGAGGAGGCCGATATCTGCGAGAGCTTCAAGCTCGGCAGGAACCCAATGGTCGATATCGATCAGTGGATCAGCAAGCACGCCGCCGGGGTTTCCGACGAGCTCGGCGTCCGGGTGCCGAAGCTCTACAAGGCTCTGGCGGAGGACTGCACGAAGCTTGCTCGCGGCGAACTGCGGGCGGCGACTCCTTCTCGCCCCGCCCTGGGGAAGAAGCTCGACGGGCAAGGGTGGCTGGACCTGGTGCGAAGCCACGACGAGACCACTCGCACCGATCGCGAACGGGGCGAGATTAGCCGCGGTGCGGCTCGCTATCTCCATGAATGCGGGCGTCTTTTCTTCCTCGAACGGCTCCGTGAAAGCACGGTGATCCTTGACCAGAAGTGGGGGGTGGAGCTTGTCTACCGCGTAACCAGTCCGAGCGCACAGGCACGGCGCAGGGCGATTCACGACGTCACACGGCAGGACTTCCGACGGGAGAAGCTCTGGAGTGTTCTTCACGACGACGAGGCCCTCGCCCCACACGAAGAGTTTCTCTTCCAACTCCTCGACGACTGCAACCTCATCCTCTCGCTCGGGAACGACTCGTATCTCACGATCCATCCGGAGCTGCTCGACGATCTCGATCGCGAGACGGACCAGGCGCTTTTCAAGCAATGGGAAGAGGCCCGGCCCGGGCAGCACCAAGGCACCCTCGTCAATCACAGCTTCGTGATTCATGACACGGGCAAAGGACTCCTGCTCGGTCGGAATGCGTTTCAGCAGGTTGTCGCGGCTGTGGCCAGGGGGATGGATTGGCACCTGCCGTGTCGACTGTTTTTCGGGGGAGATGAACGCGAGCATCCGCAGACTTGGGGCGGGCCTGTTTCTCTCATCGCATCGACAGATGGTGAAGTTCTGCGAGAAGAGGAGGTGTCGGGCGCGGGGCCATTCACACGGTCGAGTCACTTTTGGCGGGACGGCTTTCAGGTGGCGTGGGTCTCAAGGGCGTCAAAAAAGCGAATGGAGTCGACGGTCGCCAGTTTGTCCGACTTCCGAGTTCCAGAAGTCCTCACCCTCCGCATGGAATGGCGACATTTCTCTGAAGAGAGCGGCTTCCGCGGTGGGATCTTCGTCCAAATGCTCTGTGCCGACGAGAAGGCCAAGGGCGAGCGACTACGGGAGTTTCTTTTCGGCGCCCCGGGGGAAACGGTGGTTAAGCCAGTGCGAGCGGCGCAGTCGAACCGGCATCCGGCTCCACTTCGGTACTATCGCCTCGATGGGGAGAAACCCGATCTTGTCATCGACGACTACCGGCCCGAGGGCCTCGATCCCGAGCGCGTTCGGGCCCTTCGGGGCGTCGGTCAGCCGGGGTGGCTGCGGGCAGAAGGGCCCAAGAGCATGGTCCGCTATGACGTCGCGATCTCGTACCGGCGGAGGTCTTCGGAAGCGTTCGTAAAGACTCTTCATCGGGCACTCGAGGCCCGCGGGCTTCACTGTTATTTCGACCAGTTGCAGCTCACGGGGGATCGCCATCGCGCCGATC
>QWPO01000107.1 GCA_003669255.1 Planctomycetota bacterium
GCATCTCGAAATCCGGCTGGCCGATCGAGAGGTTGATCGGGTCGTCGAGCTTCGCCGCCAGGTCGAAGGCCTTGCGGATGCCCGACGAGTCGAAGGCGGCCGCCCGCTTCGACACGCTCCACCGCGGGCGTCCGGCTGTGTCAGGCACGCTCATGTCGCCGGTGTCCGCCTCTCAACCGCCGTCCTTGAAGAGCTCGGCGAGCCGCTCACCCAGCTTCTTGCCGCGGGCGTTGAGCGTGATCACCTTGCCGTCGCGGCCAATCAGGATCAGCTGCGGAATGCCGGAGATGCCGTAGAACTGGGCGGTCCGTCCTCCGTCGAGCATGATCGGCCACGGGATCTTGTGCTCGACCACGGCCTCGGCGACCAGGTCCTTGGCGGTCTTTCCCTCTTGTTCCTTGTCGAGGCTCACCCCGATCACCTCGAAGCCCTTGGCGTGGTACTTCTCGTACTCCGCGATCACGTTCGGGATCTCGGCAATGCAGGGGCCGCACCACGTCGCCCAGAAGTCGACCAGGACGACCTTGCCCTTGAGCGACTCGAGGTCGAAGGCGGCGCCGTCGATCAGGCTGCCCTTGATGGCCATCGGCTTGCCGAGCAGGTCGAGGAACCTCAGTTGACCGGCTAACTGCTCTCCAAACTGCTTGACCTCGGCGTTGGGGCTCGACTCGAGGATGGGCAGGAAGGTCTTCATGGCATCGGCGGCGACCTTTTCTCCGTCGGGAATCTGCTCGAGAGCGCCGGCCAACTGCATCACGAGCATGGCCGTCTTCTGATCGCCGGGGGCCGACTTCATCAGTTCCGCCGCCTGAGCCACCAGAGCAGGCGCGGCATCAAACTTCTCCTCGGCAAACATCTTCTGCGCCTCACCGACGATCTGCAGCCGCTTGCCCTCCATCGCCAGCGACGGCACCGGGCTCGTCGCCAGCGTCGCCGCAAACTTGGTCATCTCCTCGGCGGCCTGCTCGTCGCCAAACTGCGCGAGCCGCATCAAGCTCTCGAGCTTGAGCGTGGCGGCCTTGGCGTAGAGCGGGTCGTCGACCTTCACGCCAGCCAGGATCTTGTCGGCAGCCTGCACCGATACACCAGCCACACCCCGGAGATAGGTGAGGGCCTCCTCTCGCGACTTCGGCTGCGCCTTCGGCGGCATCAAACCAGACACGAACTCGAGGAGTTGCTCAGGCGTGCCCTGCGGCAGCGGCGGCACGACGAGTCCGTCAGCCGCAGGCTCCGCGATGGCGGCGGGCTGACGAGCCGAGACAGGATGAATCACCACGGCCACTGCAATCCCCGCCAGCAGCGAAGGGACGAGCCAGGCGAGCGGACGGCGGACGGCGGGGCGATGCGACATGAGACCCTCGAGTGAATGGCGGAGGGCCGGAAGGGCCCCGGGAGTGAATCGGGATCGTACCCGCGTGTCGGCAGCGGCGGCAACCGTGGCCCGGCGACTGATTCGGGCCGGTTACTTCACGATCGTGCGGAACCGGACGAATCCGCTCTCGCCGGGGCGGAGCGTCTCCTTGAGCCGCCAGGTGAGCACGGTGGACCCATCGTCGCCCGTCTCCGTGGCAAAGTCGGCCTCCACACTGGCGGCCGCCGACTGCGGCACGTAGTCGAGCCGCGTCGGCAGGGCGTCGGCGAGCACGATGCCCGAGAGCGGCCGGTCGCCGGAGTTGAGCATCACGATCGTGAAGTCGAGTTCCTCGCCCGATCGGGCCGTGTCGGTACCAGCCCGTTTGCAGAGGGTGAGTTCGGCGCGGCCCGGCTCCTCGAAGCGGAGCGTGGCCGTGCCGCGATCGACCGCCACCACCTGGGCCGACTGCTCGCCCACGAGCACGTTGGCCGCCTTGATGCACGTCCAGGCGATCGGCACATCGAAGCCGACCTTCACGAGCGGCCGTTGCCGCTGCCGCTCGAGTTCGGGCGTCTGTTCAGCGATGTCCTCGACCGGCCCCACGACGCCGTCGTCTTCGTTCGGCATGTCGCCCTGATCGACCGCGAGCGGCCCGAGCCGATCCTGCACCGCAATGCCGGGCAACGACTTCTTCGCCGCCTCAAGGGAGACCGTCTGCACCTTGCCGCACACGGGCTCGCGCCGCTCCTCGAGTTCCACCGAGGTGTCGGCCGCATAGCCCCGCGGCCCTTCGGGCTTCGCTTCTTCGAGCGGACGGGTCACCTCGCGGACGGCGCCAAATCGCGGCGCGAACACGCAGGCGCAGTTGGAGGTGACGAGCCGGGCGCAGTCGGAGTCGGGCATCTCGTCGGCGGCGTGGTAGCGGGCCACCGTGTCGCCCGCCGTGAGATGGCCGAGCCGGTCGGGACCGATGGCGATCGCAGGCCTCTGGTGATCGCCGCCGTCACAGACGAGGTAAGGACCCACGATCGGCGGCGGCGGCGGTTCGCACACCACGCACGCCGCTGGCGAGCAGTCGGGCTCGCACGTGCCGGTCGGGCATCCGCCACGAGGGCCGCAGGCTCGGCAGCCGGCATGCCCAAGACGGGGCAGGGGAGGGCAGGGCGCCTCGAGACCGGTCCTCACGACGCGGGCATCTCGGCGGACGGCACCCGCCTCCGACACCCGCTGCACGTCTCGCTGCCATGGTTCCGCAGCCACGGCATGGTCGGCAGGCATCGCCGCAGAGGCCACCACCACTTCAGACTCGACATCGGCGAGTTCGCCTCCGGGCAGCGCCGGCCCGGCGGAGTCGACCTGATCGATCGCGTGTGAGACCGCAGCCGTGCCGAGCACCGCCGACGTCGGGATGCCGCGGCACGAGGCGAGCGACACGGCAGCCACGGCGATCGCAGCGATCCGCAGCCAGCGCAGCCGGACGGCGGCCGGAGCCGCCGCAGCGCCACGCCACTCTCCCGAGGCCCGCCGCGTCATGGCACGCTCCCCGAAGGCGGCAGTCTGTTCCCGAGCACCATCTCGACCACGGGATCGCCGAGCGTGCTGGCCACTTCGAGCGCGTCGTCGCCGGGCTTCACGTCAAACCAGCCGGCCGGCACCGGGTCGGGCTGCTCCGACTCGCACGATGCATAGACGACGCGCCGGACGTGCGCCCCGTTCGCGGCCGTCTCGAGGTCGTCGCGGTCGATGACCAACTCCACCGGGAATCTCCAGGCCATTCCCGCGGGCGCGGCGAGTTTCGCCAGCACGCGGATGGAGGGAAACAGTTCCTCACCCTCGCGGCCCGGGATGCCGCCAACCCGCAGGCGGTACGGCTGCCCGACAACGAGCCCGATCCGCAGCGGCCCCTGCCGAAGCGGCGACCAGCCTTCGGCCGTCTCGACCGCGAGCAAGAGCCCTTCGGGACCGCGAATCTCGACCGGTTGCACCCGGTCAGAAAGAACCGTTTCCGGACAGGGACCGGGCTGCGGCCGCCCTGGGGCGCCAATCGCTCCCGGGTGTGAGGTGTTGGCGAATGTGCCCACCGCGTTCGCCGCAGCAGCCTGGTGGGTGGAGCCCATCCAAGATGCCGAGACGAAGACGGCGGTCGCCAGCAGCCCGCGGGCAAGCCGCAGCACGGTCCCTGTACGGAAAAGTCGGTTCCTAATCATCACTCCATCGGCTCCGGCGGACACGGAGCGTCGCCGGCTTTGCCGTGCCCAAGCATCCGGGCACCGGCTTCGATCGAATCTGGATCCGCCCCGCCGTTGTTCACCCACCTCGTGCGGTCCTCGTGGGGCTGCTTGAGGTGAAGGTGGGGCACGTCGTGCCGTTCGAGCACATAGGCGTGCCGAGCGGGCTTCGGATAGCTCAGGCCGGGATATTCCTGCACGTGCAGGCCGACCGACCGCGACGGCGGCGGGATATGCATCTTGGTGTGGTTGGTGATCGAGTGCCGCTGCAGGCCCGCCGGCACGCCGAGCGGAATGTGCGCGGGACCGGGCAGGCCGATCGGCGTACCCACGTGGGGCATGCCGTACTGCGGCGCGGTCATGCCGGCAAGAAAGGCGGGGGGCATCTGCGACGGATCACCGCCGCAGGGCATGCCAAGCGGCGCGGCGAGCCCGGCGGGCGTGGCCGTGCCGGCGCCGGCCAGTCCACCAGCGGCGACGGCGCCACTGTTGCCCGGCGACTCGAGATCCTTGTTGCCGATGCGGATGATCGCCAGGATCGAGCCGCGGCGATCGGCCTCGACGACGGGATCGCAGCCCGGATCGAGCCGGGTGCTGACGAGCGTCTCCACGCCGGCCACAGCGAGTTCCTGATACTCGGCATCAGGGAGGTAGACAACCTTGGTGACGAAGTTGCCGCTCGTCACCTGGTCGAGATCTTCTTCGGTGAGTTGGAACGGCACCGCGTTGTGCGCGAGATAGGCCGCTGTGCGGGGCGTGACCGGCGCGACTTCGAGCGACGGATAGAGTTCGATACCCTCACGACCGGGGATGTCGGTCACCTTGAGCCGGTAGATCGCCCCCTGCGAGAAGTCGTATCGGCCCGGTGCCACAAGCGGCTCCGAATCGAAGCCACCGCTGGCCGAGATGTCCCAGCGGACCTGCATGCCGTCGGGACCGACGAAGCCGATCTGCGACGTCGGGGCCATCGCGCAGACGCCGCCAAGACCAGCCGCGCCTCCGGCACCGACCGGTCCACCCGCGCCGGCCGCCTCGAGCGCGGCCTCGTAGGAAGCCGGCGTGATGATGCCGGGGCCGGGCCCCTCGACACCCGGACCTGGGTGCTGGAGCATCGCTGCCGGCGGCAGAACGTTGGTGTGCGGCGTGGCGATCGGCCGGATCTGGGCGAGGCCGGTGAACGGCGAGTTCGCCGGAATCGTGCAGCCCGTGAGCGTGGCGGCCAGCGACATGCCGACGAATCCCTGCAGACGTCGCGTTCGCATTGCTATCTCTCCGAAATTCCGGGCTGAAACAGGCCCTTTGACCGCGCCGGGAAGCCGCCCGATCCGGCATGGGCCGGTTCGGCTGGTTTCCCTACACTCGCCGCCCGTGAAGGCGTCGTTGGATGGCCGCGATCGGTCCATCCACGTGAGATGTTTCGACGCTCCGCCGGTGGTTTCTTTGGCAAAATCGACAGAGTCACCCTGATCGTGACGATCAGCCCATTCGCCAAACTCCCCAGTCGCCGTCGCCTGCCATGGGCCGTCGCATCCCTGGCGATGGTGGCCGTCTGGGCAGGCTCAGGCGGTGCCGAACCCGGCGCCACGAGCGTCTACCAACGTCGGATGGAGCCGGCGCCCGCCGCGGAGCCCGGTGCCGCCGTGTCGACGACCAGCGGCGCGACGCCGGCGATGATCAGCGCGGGCGAGCCGGAGGACGCGGCGGCCCAGGCGGAGCGCATCGTGCTCAGCTCCGCGGCCGTGATCATCCGCGCCCAATCGTTCTCGGTGAGGTTTCGCCAGAAGGCACGGGTCGGCGACCGGGTGCTCGTCGGTACGGGCCGCTACGTGCAGTCAGGGCAGGGGGAGGAACAGCGATTTCGCTTCGACTCGACGCTCACCTGCGACACCGAAACCTTCGAGTTGACGGAGGTCTCCGATGGGCTGTTTTGCTGGACGCACAGGCACAACGGCGAGGAGCCCGTGTCGCTCCAGCGTGTCGACGTGCGGCGGGTGCGGAGCAAGCTGGCTGAACTCAACGCCCCCGATGCCGCCGATGGCGCCTCCTATCTTGGTGGTCTCCAGCGGATGATCCGCCTCCTGCGACACTGGTTCCGATTCACCAAGGCAACGCCCGTCGATCTGGACGGCCAGCCGGTGTGGCTCGTGGAAGGGGAATGGATCACCGCCACGCTGCCATTGATACTCCCCCAGCTCGAGGATCGCGCTGCGGCGGACGGCGGCATCCGGGCCTGCGACCTGCCCGACGGCATGCCGTGGCAGGTGCGGATCGCGATCGGCCGAAACGACCTCGTGCCCAGGCGAATCGAGTGGCTCGCCATCCCCGGGCCGCGGCCGGTCGCCGACAGACCGCTCGAGCCGATCGGGGTGATGGATTTCCACGATGCGGAGATCGACGGGCCCATCGACCCCACGGCGTTCTTCTACCAGCCCGCGAGCGCGGGGCTGATGGACGTCACCGAGCGGGAGGTGAACTCGCTCCAGCTGATGCGGTAGCGCCGGGCCAGTCGGCTGCCACCAGCCGCGCCGCGGCATCGATCGCCGCCAGCATGCTCGCGGGATCCGCGCGGCCCGTGCCCACGATGTCGAATCCCGTGCCGTGGGCCACGCTCGTCCGCACCAGCGGCAGGCCGAGCGTGATGTTGACCGCCCGATGCATGCCGAGCAGCTTGATCGGGATGTGCCCTTGGTCGTGGTAGAGGGCAACCACGCCGTCGAACTCTCCCTGGCTCGCCCGGAGAAAAAGCGTGTCGGCGGGCAGCGGCCCCGCGACAGCGATGCCGGCGGACGCGAGCGCCGCCACGGCCGGCGCCACGATCGCCGCCTCGTCGTCGCCGAACAGTCCACCCTCGCCGGCGTGCGGGTTGAGTGCCGCCACCGCGATCCGCGGTGGCCGGCCCAGGAGCGCAGCGAGCAGCGATGCGAGTCGGGTGCCGGCCGCCTCGATCGCGGCGGGCGACAGCCGGGCCAGCGCCATCCGCAGCGATTCATGGAGCGTGGCATGGACGACGCCGAGACCGGCGCCATCCGCCGCCGGTAGCCAGAGCATCATCGAGGCCGCATCGTCGCGCAGCCCGCAGGCCCGGGCGAGGAGTTCCGTGTGGCCGGGCACGTCGTAGCCGGCAGCGTGGAGCGCCTCCTTATGAAGTGGCCCGGTGACGATGGCCGCCAGCTGACCCGTGCGGGTCGCCGCGAATGCCGCCTCGACGGCCCGGGCCGCGGCGCGGCCACCGGCGGCTGACACCTCACCGAGCGAAACTGTCGAAGCGGCCGGGGAGCCGCCGGGATCGACCACCAGGAGC
>QWPO01000174.1 GCA_003669255.1 Planctomycetota bacterium
CAAGCGCCAGTGGCAGCCCGAGCATGGCGCCGAATGTGCCGGGGGCGAACGGGACTCGCCCCACGCCGAATGCTGTCGCGAGAAAGACCGTCGGCGCGAACCACGGCACACTGGCTGTGGCCGCAGGGGAACCGCCGGATTCAGCCGTGTCGGGCATGCCGACATCGTACCGTGCCGGCGAGGTCGGTATGATTTCACATCCGGTCCCGTTCGCCATCCAAGTGAATTTTTGATGGATTCCGCCCACGTCGCCAACCCTGCCGCCATTGGCCCGCTTGCGCTGGTCGAGTATCCGCATCCGGCCCTGCTGCGGCGGGCCAGCCCCGTCACCCGCCTCGACGCGGGCCTCCGCGATGCCGCGGCGCGGATGTTCGACATCATGTACGAGGCGCAGGGCATCGGCCTGGCCGCTCCTCAGGTGGCGCTTCCCTACCGGCTGTTCGTCGTCAACTGCTCGGGCCGTCGCGGCGACGGAGAGGAGCACGTCTTCATCAATCCGGTGCTCTCTCGGCCGCGGGGCACGGCCGTGCAGGAAGAGGGCTGCCTATCGCTGCCGGGCGTGAGGATGGACGTCCGCCGTCCTCAAAAGATCGTGGTCGACGCGTTCTCGCTCGAGGGTGAGCCGATCCGCATGGACCTCGACGGCCTGCTCTCGCGGGTTGTGCAGCACGAGTTCGATCATCTCGAGGGCCGCCTGTTCACCGACCGGCTGCCCGAAGCGGCCGCGCTCGAGGTGCGGCGTGAACTCGAAACGTTCCGCGAGGTCTTCTTCGGCAAGCAGTCGCGGGGCGAGACGCCTGTCAACGAGATGTTGCTCGCCGAACTTGATCGCCTCGAGGCGGCCCGCTGCTGACGCCCTGGGATTCCTTCGTGGGGTCGCACCGGTGACACCGCTACGCATCGTCGTGATGGGCACGGGGCCGTTCGCGGTGCCGATGTTTCGCGCGCTTGTGGAGTCGCCGCACGAGCTCGTGGCGGTGGTCACGCGGCCCGACCATGCCCCGCCTGGCCGGAAGCCGCCGGCGAACCCGATGCGACAAGCGGCGACCGCCGCCGGGATCGGTATCCTCGACCCGGAGAAGGTCAACGAACCGGCGGCCGTCACGATGCTTGCCGCCCTGCGGCCCGACCTGTTTGTGGTCTGCGACTACGGGCAGATCCTCTCCCGCGACCTGCTGGGCGTGCCGCCGCTTGGCGGGATCAACCTCCACGGCTCGCTGCTGCCGCGGCACCGCGGCGCGGCGCCGGTGCAGTGGGCGATCCGCGAGGGTGACGCCGTGAGCGGCGTGAGCGTGATCCACATGACGCCGGCGCTCGACGCGGGCAATGTGATCGTGGCCCGCTCGACACCGGTGGGGCCTCGAGAGACGGCGGCGGAACTCGAGCCCCGGCTCGCCGAACTTGGTGCAGGAGCCGTCATCGACGCGGTCGAGCGGATGCAGGCTGCGGTGGCCGCGACCGGCACGGTGGCGGGCATTGGCATTCCGCAGGACGCCGCGACGGCCACGCGTGCGGCCCGCCTCTCGAAGCAGGACGGCATCGTTGACTGGTCGCTGCCTGCGATGACGATCGAACGGCTGCGGCGGGCGCTGGAGCCGTGGCCGCGGCTGACAACATTCTTTACGCGCGGCGACGGCCAGCGGCAGCGGCTCGTGCTCGAGGACGTCGAGGTGGCGGCGCATCCGGAGACCGCCGCAGCCGCGCCGGGCTCGGTGCTCGACACGTCGGGCGGTCGGATCGTGGTGGCCTGCGGCGGCGGGACGGCGCTCGCGATCACGCAGGTTGTTCCCGAGGGCCGCCGCGGCATGCCGACAGCCGACTATCTCCGGGGCAGTCCGCTTCTGCCCGGCGCGATGCTGGGGTGACGCGGGCAACGGCTTATGCAGCTGCCGTACAAGCCCAACGCCGTGAGGCGTGGGGCAAGGCGACGGGCGTGGGCAGCCCCGAAGCGGGTGGCGGGAAAACACAGGTTGAAAACCTGTGCTACGAAGAAGGAAGAGGGCCGTAGTAGAATCCGCGGCATGACGAAACGGCTTTGGATCGAGACCGTCGGCTGCCAGATGAACGTGCTCGACAGCGAGCTCGTGGTGGCGGCGCTCCGCCGGCAGGGTTGGGAGATGGCCCCGGCCGCCGATGCGGCCGACGCCGTCTTCTACAACACCTGCTCGGTTCGCCAGCACGCCGAAGACAAGATCTATTCGGCGCTCGGCCGAATCCGGAGCGTGAAGGCCAAGCGGCCTGACGTCGTCGTGGGCGTGCTCGGCTGCATGGCCCAGAAGGATCAGGAGCTGATCCGCAAGCGGGCGCCGTGGGTCGATCTCGTCGTCGGCCCCGGGCAGTTGCACCAGGTTCCGTCCCTCGTGGACGACGTGCTTGTCGGCGGCGGTCCGCGGATCGAGGTGAGCCTCGACCGCAAGGCGGGCAGCCGCGACGCGATCGCGCGGAGTTTTGAGAGCTACGATCCCGACCGCGATGCGGCGATGCGACCCACGCCCTTTCAGGCGTTCATCCGCACCCAGACCGGCTGCGACAAGTTCTGCGCGTTCTGCGTGGTGCCGCACGTTCGCGGTCCGGAGCAGGCCCGCCCGCCCGAAACGATCGTGGCCGAGGCACGAAAGCTCGTGGAAGAGGGCTGCCGCGAGATCACGCTCATCGGCCAGACGGTCAACAGCTACAAGTGGTCCGACGGCGGCCGGACCACGCGGCTGGCCGACCTGCTCGCGCTCCTCGACGCGATCGCCGGCCTCGACCGGATCAAGTTCGTCACCAACTACCCGCGGGACATGACCGACGATCTGATCGCGGCCGTCCGCGACCTGCCGAAGGTCTGCCACTACCTCCATGTGCCCGCCCAGCATGGCTCCGACGACGTGCTCGGCCGCATGAAGCGGGGCTACACCATCGGCGAGTACATGGAGATGTATGGCCGGATCCGTGTGGCGATCCCCCATGCCGCCGTCACGAGCGACTTCATCGTGGGTTTCTGCGGCGAGACCGACGCCGAGTTTCAGACCACGCTCGACCTCGTGAAGACGGTGGGCTTCAAGAACAGCTTCATCTTCAAGTACAGCCCCCGGCCTGGCACGAAAGCCTTTGACCGCCTGCCCGACGACGTGCCGGAGGAAGTGAAGAAAGAGCGGAATCGGCTCCTTCTCGATGCCCAGGAGGAGGCGAGCCTCGCGGGGAATCGCCGGTTCGTGGGGACGCGGGAGCAGGTGCTCGTCGAGGGGCTCTCCGCCCTCGACGAGAAGCGGGCGGTCGATCCTGGCCCCGACGGAGTGGCCCAACTCACGGGCCGCACGATGTGCGACCGGATCGTGGTCTTCGACGCCCCCACGCGGCTCGTTGGGCGACTCGTCGACATCGACATCCTTGCTGCCGGCGCCTGGTCGCTCTCGGGCGTCGTTGCCGATGGCCTCGCCGATGCAGTGCCGCTCGACGCCCTGACGTACTCGGGCGAGGCGACCCCGCTCTACGACATTTCCCTTCCCAACCCGAAGCCGCAGGCGGCGACTTCCGAACCCCCACGGAGCTGACGTGGCCGCGGCCATCGACGTGGCGAGGCTCCTCGACGATCCGGAGGCCGCGGCCGCGTGGGGCCTGTCCGCGGGGCTCGCCGAACCCGCCGGGGCCGCGCGGGCACTGGCGGGCATCGCGCGGGCGGGCGTGCCATTCGACCTACTCGGTTCGCTGGCCGAACGGCTGACCGACCTGCTGCCAACCGTCGCCGATCCCGACCGCGTGCTCGTGGCGGTCGAGCGGTTCGTGGCTGCCGTCCGCAGTCCGCTGGCGACGGTGGCCCTGTTCGAACGCGACCCGCGGGCCCTCGAGATTCTCCTCGGGATCTTTTCGGCAAGTCCCCATCTGGCCGAACTGGTGATCGCCGACCCGGAAGCCTGGGAGGAGATCCGCGTTGGTCGCGGGCGTCCCGAGAAGAAGGAAGCGCTCGCGGCGGCACTTGCCGCCGAGGTGGGCGGGGGCGACGCGGCCGAACGAGTGGCCCGCGGGATCCGGCGGTTCAAGCGGCGGCAGACGCTCCGCATCGCCTACGGCGACATCGTGGAGAAACATCGTCTGGAGACGGTTGTTCAGCAGATCTCGCACGTTGCGGATTGCGTCATCGATCTCGCGGTGCAAACCGCGGTGGCTCACGTCACGCGGCAACGGGGATCTCCCCGCGAGCCGGACGGCCGTCCGGCCACGATCGCCGTCATGGCGCTCGGCAAACTTGGCGGAGGCGAGCTGAACTACTCCAGCGACGTCGATCTCGTGTTCGTGCACTCCGCCGACGGTCGGGTCGAGGGGCCGCGTCCATGCACGAACCAGGAGTTCTTCGACCGCGTCGTCCAGGAGGCCGTGCGGCTGATCGCCGATCCCACCGAGCACGGTGCCGCCTACCGCGTCGATCTCCGCCTGCGGCCTCATGGCAGCGTCGGGCCGGCCTCGATGGCCCTGGAGCCGATGCTGTACTACTTCGACCAGGCGGGGCGAACCTGGGAGCGGCAGGCATGGGTGAAGGCGAGGTGCGTCGGCGGGAACCTCGACCTCGGCCGCCGACTGCTCGAAGCAGTCGAGCCCTGGATCTGGCGGCGGTGGCTGACCCGGGCCGACATCAGCGGCATCAAGGCGCTCAAGCGGCGGATCGAGCAGCGAGCGATCCGCGAAGGGGGCGACGCGACCGACGTGAAGAGCGGCCGAGGCGGCATCCGCGACGTCGAGTTCACGATCCAGTTTCTGCAGCTCCTGAGCGGTGGAGACACGCCGCGGGTCCGCACGGGAACCACGCTCGAGGCGATCCGCCGGCTGGCGGAGGCCGATGCCCTCACCGACCAGGAGCGCGAGATCCTCGAGCGCACCTACACGCTCCTGCGGACCGTGGAACACCGGCTCCAGATCCTCTTCGACCGGCAGACGCACGCGCTCCCAAGGTCCGACGACGATCTGGCCCGGCTGGCCAGCCGGCTCGGCTACGGAGGCGATGCGGCCGGCCGCGATCGGCTGCGGCGGGAACTCGCCGAGGCGACGGCCCTGAATCGCCGAATTCTCGACCATCTGCTGCACGATGCCTTCCCCGACGACGCCGCGCCGGAGCCGGAGGTTGACCTCGTGCTCGATCCCGATCCCGATGCGGAGACGGTTCGCGAGCTGCTGTCAGGGCACGGCTTTCTCGACGTCGCCACCGCCCATCGGGCACTCGTGTCGCTGGGCGAGGAGAAGGTACGGTTCCTCTCGACGCGGCGCTGCCGGCACTTTCTCGCGGCGATCGCTCCGCGGCTCCTGGCCGCGATCGCCCGCACGCCCGATCCCGATGCCACGCTCGTCACCCTGGCGGCGGTCGCCGACTCGCTCGGCGGCAAGGGCGTGCTCTGGGAACTTTTTAGTTTCAATCCCCCCTCGCTTGAGCTCACCGTCCGTCTCTGCTCGGCGAGTCCGTTCCTGGCAAACCTCCTGACCACGAACCCCGGCATGATCGACGAACTGCTCGACAGCCTGCTCATCGAGCGGCTGCCGACCGCCGAGTCACTCGAGGCGAGTCTCGCCGAACTCTGTCGCGGGGCGGTAGACGTCGAGCCAATGCTGCAGGCTTTCAAATCGTCGCAGCAGCTCCGGGTGGGTGTTCGCGACATGCTGGGCCGGCAGGATGCCGAGGCCACGACGGCCGCGCTCACCGGCATCGCTGAGTCGCTCATGAAGCAGGTCGTGGCGATCGAGATGGATACGCTGGCAGAGCGGCTCGGGCGGCCCCAGGCGGCCGATGGTGGACCCGCCGGCCCGATCGTGCTCGCCATGGGCAAGTTCGGTGGCCGCGAGATGAACTACGCCAGCGATCTCGACGTGATTTTCCTCTATGACCATGATGGCATGACGGTTCCAGCCCGCCGCGGACGCAGGCCCGCCGAGGGAACGAGCAACGCCCATTTTTTTGGCGAACTGGCCCAGCGGACGATGCGGGTGTTCAACGCGTTCGGGCCGCAGGGACGCCTCTACGAGATGGACTCGCGGCTGCGGCCGAGTGGCAGGAGCGGCCCGGCCGCGATTTCGCTGGCCGAGTTTGCCCGCTACTTCGCCGAGGATGGCCCGGCGGCCGTGTGGGAGCGGCAGGCGCTCGTGAAGGCCCGGCCCGTGGTGGGCGGTGCCGCCGCGGCCGCCGAGGTCCGTCGCATCATCGACGCCGCGACCTACGGCCGCACGTGGCGGTCCGACGAGATCGAGGCGATCCGCCGCATGCGGTTTCGCATGGAGGAGGGAGCACGGCCGGCGAACCTCAAGCGCGGCCCCGGGGGTGTGGTCGACATCGAGTTCGTCGCCCAGATGCTGCAACTCGTGCACGGCGGCAGGGAGCCTCGGCTGCGGACCAACGGCACGCTGCCGGCCCTCGTGGCACTTCGCGAGGCGGGCCTGCTCGGAGACGAGCGGTTTGCGTTTCTGGAACGCGCGTACCGCAGGCTTCGCGCGATCGAAGGCCGACTCCGCCTGATCGACGCGGTCGCCCGCCACGATTTTCCCGAGTCGGGCGACGAGCGGCGAAAGCTCGCCCACCTGCTCGGCTACGTCGACACCGAGTCGCTCGTCGCCGATGTCCGCGACACGACCAGCCGCGTCCGCGCCGAGTTCAACGCGGTGTTCGACGAGGCGATGGCGTAGCCGCAGGTTGGCAGCGTACGGCGAACAAGCCCCTCGCCGGTTCACGTGCAGGTTGCCAACCTGCACCTACGTAGCCGCAGGTTGGCAACCTGCGGTTCTGCACGGGTTGGAAACCTGTGCTACTTGCGGCGGGCCGACCACATTTCCCAGGCCAGCGGCAGCACCGACACGACCACGATGCCCACCACGACGAGTTCGAAATTCTCCTTGACCACCGGCATGTTGCCGAAG
>QWPO01000086.1 GCA_003669255.1 Planctomycetota bacterium
ACTTCAATGTGGTCGGGCGGGATCGCGTCGCCGCAGGACTCGCCGCCGTCCGCGACGCGCGGCCCGCCGGGCCGTGGGTGCTGGCGGGCACGCTCGCGGCTGGTGGAGAGTTTCGGATCGAACTGTCCGACGCGGCCGCAACGATCGACCTGCCCACCGGCACCTCGACGCTCGCGGGCGACGACGAGTTTGATCGCCAGCCGGTGCCTCCGGGGAGCGGCGGCCTCCTACCGGCGCTCGTGCTCTGGCGACGGCTCGTCGTCGAAGGCCCCGCAGCGGTGGGCCAGACCATCTTCTGGGGAACTGCGCCGCGGCATCCCGCCTCATTCACGGCCGGAGCGGCGGGGGAACTCGTTGACGTGCTCGAGTCGGCCGCGGCCGGTGTCGTGGCTCGGTTCGGAGTGGATGCCGCCGGCCACGTCGTCTGGATCGACCTCTGGACGTCGCCCGACGCCGACCCGTGCGAGGTGAGACTCACCTGGCCCGACGGGAACACCGGCGGCGGAATGCCGTCATCGATCGATGCCAGCTTTGGCGGCGAGCCCTTCGCGACGTTCGTGATCGATGACGCCGCCGCAGCGGAGGCACCACGATGATCCCGTGCCGCGCCATGGTCTTCGTCGGTGCTCTCCTGGTCGCCCGCGCGGTCAGCGCCGCAACAGAGTCGTCGCCGCAGCTCGTGGCGGCCACCGCCGCGCACAGCGTCGTCAAGATCTACGGCGCGGGCGGGCTCCGCGGCCTCGAGGCCTACCAGTCGGGGATCATCCTCTCGCCCGACGGGCGGATCGCCACGGCCATGAGCACGGTGCTCGATTCCGAGGGCATCGACTGTGTGCTCGACGACGGCCGCCGCTTCGAGGCCACGCTGCTGGGAGTGGATCCGCGGCGGGAACTGGCGGTGCTTACGATCGACGCCGCCGACCTGCCTGCGGCCGTGCCTGCGGAGGAGCGTGCGGCGGCCGGCACGCGGGTGCTAGCGGTATCGAACATGTTTGGAGTTGCCGTCGGCGATGAGCGGGCGAGTGTGCAGCGGGGTGTGATCGCGTCGGTCGTGCCGCTCGAGGCCCGGCGCGGCGCCGCCGATGCGCCATACACCGGCACGGTCTACGTGCTCGACTTCACGACCAACAATCCCGGCTCGCCGGGTGGTGCGATCGTCGACTCCCGCGGCCGGCTGCTCGGGATGATCGGCAAGGAACTGCGGTCATCAGCCGGCGGGATCTGGCTCAACTACGCCCTGCCGGTGGACGAACTGCTGGCCGGGAGCGAGGCGATCGTCGCGGGCCGCAGCGTGGCGGTGGCCGCGGCCGATACGACACCATTCGATCTGGGGCTCCTGGGCATCGTGCTCGTACCAGATCTCCTCGACCGCACGCCCCCGTTCGTCGAGGCGGTGGTGCCGGGCTCGACGGGAGCGCGGGCCGGGCTCGCCGCCGACGACCTGCTGATCGCCGTCGGTGGTCGGGCGGTCGGTTCGCGGGCCGCTGCTGAGCGGGCCGTGGGGGCGATTCCTGCCGGCGATCCGCTGCGGCTCTCGGTCATCCGCAAGGGCAAGGTCGTGGACTGCGAGCTCGGCCCGCGGCCGACGGTGGCGGAAGGTCGAGCGCCGCAGGGAGCTGCACCATGAACTGGCCGCTTGGCATGCTGTCGCTCGTGATGGCGTCGATGGTTGTCGCGGTGGGCGGTGCCGCCAATGCGGGCGAGCCGACGCTCGCCGAGGAGGCGGCGTTTCGCGCGGCGGTGGCGCAGGTTGCCGGCGCCGTGGTGCGGATCGAACCCGTCGCCGGTGCGGCGGTGACGGGAGCCGCTGGCGAGGAGGCCGGCGTGGCCTCGGGTCCGTCAACGGGTCTCGTGGTCGACCCGGCGGGGCTCGTGGTCGCCACGACGTTTGCCGTGCCTGAGACGGCCCGCGAGGCGGTGGTGGTGCTACCCGACGGTCGCCGCGTGGCAGCGAAGCCTCTTGGCCGCGACGTGCCGCGGGGCATCGTGCTCCTGAAGACCGATCCAATCCCCGCCGCGCCCGCGATCGAGCCCGTGCCCCGCGACCTTCTCGCACCGGGCCAGTGGACGATCGCCGTCGGTCGCGGCTGGTCGGCCGCTGAGCCGAGCGTGTCGGTGGGTATCCTTTCCGCGGTGGATCGCGGCTGGGGGCTTGCCGTACAGACCGACGCGGCGGTGTCGCCGATGAACTACGGAGGTCCGCTCATCGACATCGCCGGTCGGGTGATCGGCGTTGTGGCGCCGCTCCCCGCCGAGCCCGCGAAGATGATGCGGGGCACGGAACTCTACGACGCCGGCATCGGCTTCGCGGTGTCGCTCGAGGATCTGCTCGCGGTGCTCCCGAGGCTCGCGGCGGGGGAGTCGCTCGCGAGCGGCATTCTCGGTATCAGCTATCGGTCTCGGGATGCGATCAACGGCGCGCCGGTGATCGCGTCGGTGCGCCAGGGTTCGCCTGCCGCCCGCGCCGGCCTCCGGCCGGGTGATCGGATCGTCGCCGTAGACGGTCGGCTGGTTCGACGGATCGCCGACGCGCGGCACGCTGTCGCGCCGCGGCACGCGGGCGACGTGATCGACGTTGAGGTCGACCGCGGCCGGGGGGACGAGGCGACGCGCGTCACGGCGCGGCCCGCCCTCGCCGCCGCGCTGCCGCCGTGGCGGCGGGCGATCCTCGGTGTCGTCGTTGCGGCCGACGACGAAGATGAGGATGAGCCGGCGCGGATCGAGTGGGTGATGCCCGGTGGGGCCGCCGACCGTGCGGGTGTCGCCGCCGGCTGCCATGTGGCCTCGCTCGTGCCGCTCGACGGCGCTTCGGTCGACGGCGATGTGGTTGAGACGCCGTCGAACGCGGCACTCGCGGGGGCGCTCGCCGGCCTGGAGCCTGGAGGAAAGGTCCGCCTCGGGCTGCGCCGCGGCGATGACGTGACGGCCACCGACGTCGTCCTCGAAGAGATGATCCGCGAGGTTCCCGACGAAGTGCCGCCACCTTCAGCCGGTGGCGGAGTAGGTGGTGGCGTCGATGCCGTGCGGGTCGCGCGGCTCGGGGGTGCGGATGTCGCCGTGCCACCGCTGGCCGTCATTCCCGCTGGCCGCAGTCCAGTGCCCGTGCTGATCTGGTTCGGCTCGCCCCACGGCGCCGTGGACGAAGCCGAGGCGACAGCCTGGAAGGGGGCGGCCGCGGCCGCAGGTGTGGCGGTGATCCTGCCGGGATCACGCGACCGTCGGGAATGGAGTGGCGACGACATCGGCGGCGTGGCGCGGGCGATCGAGTCGCTGCACGCCCTGCGGCCGCTCGACGCCTCCCGGGTTGCCGTGGCCGGCCGCGGACCGGGAGGGGTGTTTGCATGGCTCGTGGCCGATCGGCTGGGCACCGCCTGCCGCGGGGTGGCCGTGTTTGATGCACCGCTGCCCCGCCGGTTCGAGATCGACGACGCCGAACCCGGGACAGCGAAGTGGATGCTGCTGGGTGGAGGTCGGGATGACGATGCCGCCCGGAGGCTCGTGGCTGACCGCGACCGGCTGGCCCGCGCCGGCCATGCGGTGGGCACGCTCGCGGACCTTGGAGACGGCGGGCCACCGGCGGCCCTCCTCTGCCGCTGGGCGGCGGTGCTCGGACTGCTCTGACATGACCGCAGCCCTGCGGATCGTGATGGTTGACCACGATCTTGTCGTCGTTGACAAGCCGTCGGGTATGCCGAGTGTGCCGGCGCGGACGCCACTCGATCCGCCCGATGTGGTGGCCGTGTTGGCGGGGCGATTCGGATCGCTCGAGGCGGCGCATCGACTCGATCGCGACACGTCGGGGCTACTCGTGCTTGCGCGGTCGCGGGAGGCACGATCGACACTCGGCCGGGCGTTTGAGGAGGGACACGTGGAGAAGCGGTATCTGGCGGTCGTGCATGGCACGCCTCCCCAACGAGCCGGCGAGATCCACCTGCCGCTAGCCGACGACGTGGCGAGCCCGCCACGCAAGCGGGTCGATCCGATCATGGGCCGCCGGGCGGTGACGCGATGGCAGGCGATTGACGTGGCCACCGGCAGCGACGCGATGACGCTCGTGGAACTCCAGCCACTCACGGGCCGGTCGCATCAGCTTCGCGTGCACCTCGCCTGGCTCGGATGCCCGATCGTGGGCGACCGGCTCTACGGCCCGACCAACCGGCCGGAGTTTCAACTGGCCCTGCACGCGACAACGCTCGCACTTCCCCATCCATCCGACGGCCACCACCTGTCGCTGACGAGCCCGCCACCCGACGCGCCGCCGTGGCGAACCTTCACCGTGCCAGCGGGCCATGCGTAGGCTCCGCCGTCGGTCTTTGGATGCCTCGACGGTGCAAACTTGATCCTCGCGCTCGAGTGCACGGTAAGTGAAAGCCGACCGGCCGTGAGGCCGCGGGCGAATTACGCTGAACGCAGCATCGTGTGGTGGTTCACCCCACGCCTCACGGCGTTGGGCTTGGACGGCGGCCGCGCGAGGCTCCTGGAGGACCCGTATCGGTCCCATCGCGCGGCGGAACCAGCTCAGGAAACGGTCAGCCTGAGGGCCGACGTCGAGACCTGCTGCCAGTAGCGGGAGAACCGGCCGAGGTCGCGGACCTTCGAGCGGTCGCAGAACGGCGGCCACGCAACCGTCGCGACGTGCTGCGTCGCCGAGATCGTGGCGACGGCATGACGCGTTCGCGGGCAGGGTGTTTCGCCGATCGCGACGCCGTCGCAGCCGAGCGCCGCCGCATGGGCGGGAACGACGGCGTGCGGATCACCGAGGAGCATCTCGACGCCCGACACGTCGGCGAGACATTCGCAGAGGAACACCAGCCTCTTGAGCGACGGCCGCTCGGCGGCAAGCCAGGCTGGGTCGAGCACGAAGAGCCGCGGGGCGTCGGGAAAGGCGGCTGCCGCGGGGCTCGTGGCCGAGACTGAGTCGAGCGTGAGCCAGACGAGCGGCCGCGTCGGGGCAGGGGAGGGGGGCAATGGAGCAGCAGGGCGGATCCGCAGCGGCGGCCGCGCCGCGGGCTCGTTCGCATCGACGAACAATCGGGCTGTGAGGTCGTCGTAGCCACCTTCGACGTCGCAGCGGCCGAGCACCGCGCATCCGCGGCAGTGGATGCCGGAGGTGAACGTCTCGAGGTTCTCGCGGTTGAAGAGATAGGGCTTGGCGGAGAACGTGCCGGCGACCCACTGCCACGAGAGGTGGTTGCTCGCCGGATCACCGTCGAGGAGATGCTCGAGAAACCAGTCGGCGCCGGCTTGCCACTGAACGCCGCGGACATGCACCAGCCAGGATGCGAGCCACATCCGTTCGTGGTTGTGGAGCCAGCCCGTGTCGTGCAGCCTACGGACAAAGGCGTCGATGCAGGCCATTCCAGTCTGGGCTTCCAGGACGTCGTCGGGAACCACATCGAGCCGCGGCCGTCGCCAGCGTGCCGCCGGGGCTTCAAGGTCGTCGTGGATGGCGTCGCCGACCGCGAGCTGCACCTGCCGCCAGTAGTCGCGCCAACCAAGTTCGGAAACGAGCTTCGCCGCCTGCGCGGGATCGGCTACACGAGCGATCGCCGCGTCGCGGACCTCGGCGAGTGAGAGCACCCCGTGGCGGATCCACGGCGAGAGTCTGGTGACAGCGCCGGCGACATGGTTGCGGGTGTGGCCGTAGGCGAGCGGGTCGATCGCCTCGAGGTGCCGCACCGCGGCGGCGCGGCCACCGGCATGAGATCCATCGGGCACCACGCCGCGGCCCGCCCCCATGGCCGCTTCTGGGAGAAGCTGGCGGAGTTCATTGACCAAGTCGTGCCGCGACCGCGACAGCAGGTGGTTCAGGGGCTTCATGAGGGGGCAAGTCCGCGTTGCAATCGTCTCGGAGCACGGTAGTCACTGCTGCGGCAGTGGGCAGTGCCCTGCCATCAAAACGCGCTCGCGGAACCAGTGGCCATCGTGCGAGATCGTTTGCTGGTGACTCTCAGGTGCTTTTTTACGGTCAAACAGGCTGAACCCGGAAATGGCATGCGAATTGATCGCACATTGGCACGGCCTTTGCTGACTTGGTTGAACACATACCGTTCATCCGCCGGCTGGCCTGACCCTCAAGGCCACCTCCGTGGCCGTTTGCGCCACGCCGGCTCCGCGTCCGGAAGGATGCCCCACCACGGCTTGGGTGAGTACTCCGCCTACACTCGCCCAGGCCGGGGCATGCGCGGACGTCGCACGCCGGTGTCGTGCCGGGCATCTGTCGGGGACATCCTTGTGGACGCGGCTCCCACGGGAGTAGCCTTGATCGCCCCCGTGTATCCCCTCGCTGGAAGACCCTCGTGAAGCTGATCATCGCCATCATTCAGCCGGCCAAACTCGAGTCGGTGAAGCAATCGCTCTCCGAGGTGGAGGTATTTCGGCTCACGGTTCTCGACGTCCAGGGCTTCGGCCGGCAGCGCGGCCACGCGGAGACCTACCGCGGCCACGAGATCTCGGTGAACCTGATCCGCAAGGTCCAGTTGCAGATTGCGGTCAACGATGACTTTGTCGAGCCGACGATCGCGGCGATCGTGAAGGGCAGCCGCTCTGGCGAGCAGGGTGAGATCGGCGACGGCAAGATCTTCGTGCTGCCGATGGATGAGTGCGTCCGCATCCGCACCGGCGAGCGGGGCGGCGAGGCGATCTGAACGTCACGGCTACCGGGTCATCCTGGTTCGCCGTAGCACAGGTTGGCAACCTGTGTGCCGCACCGCTCGGGGCTGCCAGTGCCCCATCGCCGGACGTTCGCATCGGGCATCCTGCCCGACGCTCACTGCATGTCCGCTGCGCTTCGCCATCGTGGCTTCGCTTGCTTCCATAGCCCG
>QWPO01000177.1 GCA_003669255.1 Planctomycetota bacterium
CCGGTTCAGATACTCAATCGCGTTGGCGGGAATCGACGTATCGGGCTCAGCCGCGAGCGTCACCACCCGCCGCTCGGCCCGCCGGCAGACCGTGCGGGCCACGTGAAACGCGGCCGCCAGCGGCGTGCCCGCCGGCAGGATGAAGAACTTCAAGGGATCGAGCGTCGACTCGTGGCGGTCGATCTCTGTCTCGATCGCCTGGACGTGCGCCGCGGTGATCCGCTCGTCGGCGGTGTCGGGCGTGGCGAGCTGCGCGCCGAGGTCGAAGAGTTCGCACTGCACGCGGCGGAGCAGGGGATCAAACGCCGCCGCCACCGAGTGCGTGCGGGCCATGCCGAGATGGCTGTTGAGCTCGTCGACGGTACCGAAGGCCTCGATCCTCGCGTTGTCCTTGCGGACTCGCGGGCCACCGAAGAGCCCCGTCTCGCCGGCGTCGCCGGTCTTGGTGTAAATCTTCATCGAACGAGTGTCTCCTGCGCAGTCGGACGTCGAACGTATACTGGAAACGCCATGCCCCAAATATGCAACTGGACCGCTACGGCGGTGATCCTCGTCGTCGCCACGGCCGCAGGAATGAGAGCAGGTTGCGGCGCCGAGACCACCCCCGCGGTGGCCCCGGCCCAGTCTGCCCTCGAGGCCCGCTTTCTCGCGTCCCCCGTGCTCGTCACCGACGGGATGACGAAGGCGGGCGAAGGGTATTTTTCCCCTGACGGCAGCCGCATCTGCTACCAGGCGGTGCCGCCGGGTAGGCAGTTCTACGAGATCTTCGTGCAGGACTTCGCCCCGTCGGCCCCACAGCCCACGGTGCCCCGGAGGGTGAGTTCCGGCCGCGGCCGGACGACGTGCAGCTGGTTCTCGCCCGACGGCACACGGCTGCTCTTCGCCTCCAGTCACCTCGACCCCGACGCCGAGGCCACGGAAGCGGCCGCGCGAGCGCAGGCCGAGGACGACGCCCGCGCGGGCCGGCGGCGGCGCTACCAGTGGGACTTCGATCCCTGGATGGACCTCTTCACGTCGCGTCTCGACGGCAGCGATCTCGTCCGACTCACGACTGAAAAGGGCTACGACGCCGAGTGCTCGTTTTCGCCCGACGGCTCGCGGGTGCTCTTCGTGAGCGACCGCGACGGTGATCCCGACATCTACGTGATGAACGCCGACGGCTCGGATGTCCGCCAGTTGACGAACGAGCCGGGTTACGACGGTGGCCCGTTCTTCTCCCCCGACGGTGCGTGGATCGCCTACCGCACCGACCGGCTCGAAAAGGATCTGCTCCAGATCCACGTGATGCGGGCCGACGGCTCGGGCGACGTGGCGGTCACGGCGGGAAACGGTGTTCGCTGGGCGCCGTTCTGGCATCCGACGCGGCCGTGGCTGATCTGGACGGGCGCCGACCACTCCGATCCCACCGCGCGGCCGAACTACGATCTCTGGATCACGACCTGGGACGTCGCCGCGGACGGATCATTCATGGCGGGCGAGCCGCTGCGGATCACCGACCATCCCGGCGCCGACGTCCTCCCCGCCTTCTCACCCGACGGGTCGCTCCTGATGTGGACGGCCAGCCGCGGCGAGGGCTCCGGCGGCCGCGGACCGACAAGCCAACTCTGGGTGAGCCAACTCGATCTCGACGCGATTGCTCACGACCTGCCGCCTGCGACGAAAGGCACGACACGATGACGACTCCTGCCCTCGACCGGACGGTCGCGATGATCGGTGGAGGCCAGATGGCCCTCGCCCTCGCCGAGGGTTTCTGCCGCGCCGGGCTCCTCGCGCCGGCCGACATCACCGTCTACGACCCGCACCCGCCGGCGCGGGAACGGCTGGCGGCGAGGCTGCCCGGCATCGTCTTCGCCGACTCGGCGCGGGCCGCCGCGGCTGCCGCGGGCGTGGTCTTCCTCGCGGTGAAGCCGCAGCAGTCACAGGCCGCCTGCCACGAGATCGCCGGTCACCTGCGTGCGGACGCGGTGCTGGTGTCGATCGTCGCCGGCCTCCCCGCCGCGTCGCTGGCGGCGATGACGGGCGTGCCCAGCGTGATCCGCGTGATGCCCAACACGCCCTGCCTCGTGGGCCACGGGGTGTCGGTTGCCTGCCAGACATCCGCCGTTCCCACCGCGGCGGCCGCGCGGGTTCGCGAGTTGCTCGGCGCCGTGGGCCACGTGCACGAGGCCGAAGAGTCGCAGATGAATGCAGTGACCGGTCTGTCGGGCTCGGGCCCCGGCTTCGTGGCGCTGCTCGTCGAGGCGCTCGCCGACGGCGGCGTGAAGGCGGGCCTGCCGCGACCGCTGGCCCTAGCGCTGGCGGTGCAGACGCTCTCGGGCACGGCCGCACTTCTGGAGCAGACGGGCGAGCATCCGGTGCAGATCAAAGACCGCGTCTCGAGCCCTGGTGGCACGACGATCGCGGGGCTGGCGGTGCTGGAGCAGCGTGGCGTCCGCGGCGCGCTCATCGACGCCGTCGTCGCCGCCGCCACCCGCGCGAAGGAACTCGGCGGGTAAGGGCCCTGAGTAGGTGCAGGTTGTCAACCTGCACCAGCAGCGGCGTCGATGGTGATTCGGCACAGGTTGACAACCTGTGCTACGGGGAACGATGCAGCGAGGATTGACCGTGGTGCCCTGGCGCGATTGGGCACGAGTGGCGCAAATGCCCTGAGTAGGTGCAGGTTGTCAACCTGCACCAGCAGCGGCGTCGATCGTGATTCGGCACAGGTTGACAACCTGCGCTACGAGGAACGATGCAGCGAGGATTGACCGTGGTGCCCTGGCGCGATTGGGTACGAGTGGCGCACATGCCCTGAGTAGGTGCAGGCTTTCAACCTGCACCAGCAGCGACGTCGATGGTGATTCGGCACAGGTTGAAAACCTGTGCTACGAGGAACGTTGCAGCGAGGGGCAGCCGCACGCACCGACGCGACGCGACGCCCGCCATCATGCACTCAGCCGCGGCGGCTCTTCCCAGGCTTGCTGGCCTTGGTGACGACCTTTTTCTTCACCACGCGCGAGGCCTTCTTCTTGCCGGCCTTCGTCGCCGGGGCGGCCTTGGCCTTGCTCCCCTTGGCCTTGCCCGACTTCTTCGCCGCCGGATTGCGGCCCCCGAAGATCGAATCCCAGCCCTCGGCGTACGTGCCTGAACTCCCCACGCGGATCACTGACATGATGGTCTCCCTTCTGAGCAGGTCACCGCAAGGCAGCTTCCGGGCCCACGGTCAAAGGTGGTTCGTAGCGGTTGCCGGCGGGCAGTGTCAATCCGACACGACCACCAGCGACAGCCTGCCCCAGGCCGGCGGCAGCGTTACGCGGGTCTCCAAATGGTGGCCAGAAGCCACGCCACCGGCGACCTCGGAAACGACTTGGGCAGCGACTTCGGCCACCACCAGAAGGTTGCGGTCGGCGATCATGCCCGTCACGTCGCACTCCATGGTGCCCGGGCCAGAGTCGCACCAGTCGAGCGAGTGGTCATTGAGCGTGGCGTTCTGCCACAGCCCCGGCGAGTCCGCTGCCTCACAGACAAGCACGAGCCGATCGGCCTTCTCAACGCCACTCGGCCGCCCGAAACGGCGGATCCACGCTCGCGTCGCTACCGTCGGCGGCTCCCAGGCGGTGCCCAGGTGGATCGCATGCTTCGGCATCGAATCACTCCGGAATCACCACGCCGCGGCCCGTCGTCTCGCCGCGGCGCATGTGGTCGGCCCAGTCACCCACGTCGTCGAGCCGCAGCCGCGTCACCGGAAAGCGGCCTGCGATCGCAGGCCAGAACGATGCGAGCCGCTCCCAGAGCAGGGCTCGCTCGGCCTGCGTGGGGAGGCTGGCGGCATCGATGCCGGCGAGCGTCACGCCCCGGAGGATGAAGGGATGCACACTGGTGATGAGATCGGCTCCTCCCGCCATGCCGATGGCCGCCACGCCGCCGCCCGGCCGCACGGCCCTGAGCACTTCCGCAAGCAACGGGCCACCGACCGTGTCCACCACGCCGGCCCAGCGGCCGGTCACGAGCGTTTTGGACGTTGGATCACGGATCGCATCGGGCGTGACCACCTCGGCCGCGCCGAGGCTGCGAAGAACGTTCGTCGCCGACGCCTTTCGCGAGCAGGCGACGACGCGGTGGCCGGCGGCGGCCAGCGCCGCGACCGAGAGCATCCCCACACCGCCGCTCGCGCCGGTGACCAGCCACGCTTCGTCGGCCTTGGCATGCCGCGGCGACACGATCGCCTCCAGTCGGTCGCAGGCGAGCAGGGCGGTGAGGCCGGCGGTGCCGAGCGCCATCGCCGCGTCGGCCGCGAGCGACGCGGGCCGCGGGAGCACGGCGGCGGCCGGCATTCGCACGAAGCTGGCGAACCCGCCATCGCGGACCTCGCCCATGCCATTGCCGGTGACCAGCACCGGCGTGCCCGCCGCCCATGAGGCGTCCGACGTGGCGACCACACCCGCCGCGTCGATCCCAGGCACGAGCGGCGACGTCCGCATCACGCCCGGATGCCCGGCAGAGCAGAGGGCGTCTTTGTAGTTGAACCCCGCAGCCTCGACCCGGACGACCACATCGCCATCGTCCCCCGCAGCCGATGCGCTCCACCCGAGCGGCTCCACACCGGCCGTGACGGTGCCATCGGGCATCCGCCGCACCCGCCAACACTTTTCCCGCGTCGTCGTCGTCATCTATACTCCGTTCCCGCCCGGATCGTACCGCGGCCGCCCCGGACCACACCACAGGAGCCGATGCCGACGATGGGAAACGCCCTCGAGTTCACCGATGACAACTTCCAGAGCGACGTGCTCGGATCTTCCGTACCGGTCCTGGTCGACTTCTGGGCGCCGTGGTGCGGCCCCTGCAGGATGATCGGCCCGGTGATCGAGGAACTGGCGGCTGAGAACGCCGGCACGTTCAAGGTGGGCAAGGTCAACGTCGACGAAAGCAGCAAGCTGGCGATGGCTTACAACGTGGCCAGCATCCCCACGATCATGATCTTCAACGGCGGCAAGCTCGTGCAGCAGTTCATGGGCGTGCAGTCGAAGGCGAAGCTCCAGCAGGCCCTCGACGAAGCCAAGTCGGCGTAACCAGCGTCACACCCCCGCCGTCGCGAGTTCCTCGACCTCGTCGGCCGTGCCGCGCCACCGCTCCACGGTGGCGTCGTCCACGAAGCCGGCGAGGTCGAAGTCGCTACCGGGCTGCCGCAACTTCTCGACCGCCTTGGCCTCGATCTGCCGCACCCGCTCCCGAGTGACTGCGAAGATGGAGCCGACCTCCTCGAGCGTGTAGGAGTAGCCGTCCGCCAGGCCGAATCGCAGGCGCAGAATCTCCCGCTCGCGATAGGAGAGCGAGTCGAGTGCCTTCGAGATCGTGCCCTGGAGCGACTGCTGGTTGACGGCCTTGAGAGGATCGATCTCGGTGCGATCGCTGACGAAGTCGCCCACCGCGCCCTCGTCGGACTCGCCCAGCGGCTGATCGAGCGAGATCGGCTTCCGCGACATCCGGCAGATGCACTCGGCCTCCTCGACGGCGAGGTTCGAGAGCGCCGCCAACTCCTCCACGGTCGCGTTGCGGCCGTGCTCCTGGAGAAAGTCTCGCTGGAGGTTCCGCATCCGCGTCATCGCGTCGACCATGTGCACCGGCACGCGGATGGTGCGGCTCTGGTCGGCGATGGCCCGGGTGATCGCCTGCCTGATCCACCACGTGGCGTAGGTCGAGAACTTGAAGCCACGGGCGTGCTCGAACTTGTCGACCGCCCGCATCAGCCCCGAGTTGCCCTCCTGAATCAGGTCGAGGAACGTGAGGCCGCGATTGCGATACCGCTTGGCGATCGAGATCACGAGCCGCAAGTTGCCCGCGGCGAGATCGCGCTTGGCGGCGTCGTACCGCTGCTGGAGATCCTCCAGCGTGGTCAGCCGCCGCTCGAGGGTGCGGCGGCTCTCGCGGGTCGTCAGCAGGATCCGCCGCTGCTCGGCAGTGAGCTGCTGTCGGGCCAGCGCCTCGGCCGTCTGATGAAGCGACCCCAGTTGGCCGCGGATCGACTCATACCGCTCCGCCATGCCCCGGAGTTGCCGCAGCAGAGGATAGAGCCGCTGGATCCGGAGGTGCATCTCCTCGACCAGGCGAACGGCCTTGTTTCGCTGCCGAACCAGCCGCCGCCACGCGGCCCGCCGCGTCACGAGCGAGTTGCTCCGCGACATCGCGATCCGAAACAGCCGGCTCTTCTCCTGCTCGATCCGCTTGAGCGTGACGAGGTTGGGCCCGAGCCGCTTCAGGAGCCGCTTCTTCTCGCGTGTGTTGGTGACGGAGACCTCGATCGTGCGGTCGAGCCGCAGCGTGCCAGCCTGCACCCGCTCCAGCAGCTGCACCGCACCCGAAAGCACGAAGTCATTGGCGAGCAGCGTGCGGCGAAACCGCCGCCGCCAGGTCTCGATCTCGCGGGCGTGGGCCACCTCCGTCTCGCGGTTGAGCAAGGGGATGCCGCCCATCTGCAGCAGGTAGAGCCGGATCGGGTCGTCGATCACGGCGGTGATCCGGCGGGCGGGGCGGGGCCGGGCCGGGAGGATCGGCTTCCGGCGCGGGGCGTGGCTGGCGGTGGCGGAATGACGCATGGGGGCCCCGGTGGCGAAAGAGGACGTGCCGGCGGCCTGGCGGCAACCTGTGAGGGACACGGCGAGGGATTCCCCTTGCAGATCCGGTGCCAACCACCCCAGAACCGACCGAAAAACTGCCGAAACGCTGTTTTTCAAGCGTTTTCAGCATCTTTTGGTCCCCACCACCCTCGGCCGGACGTCGCCCGGAGGCGACACGGCGGCGACGCCGCGTCGACAGGATGCACCGTGGCGAC
>QWPO01000011.1 GCA_003669255.1 Planctomycetota bacterium
ACGGTGTTCTTCTCCGCCACCCTCTCGGCGGAGATCCGCTCGCTGGTCACGGGTCACTCCCGCGACGCCGTCTCGGTGAGCGTCGGCTCCCGTTCCGCAGGCGGTCCCGCAGCCGTGGAGCAGGTTGCCTACGAGGTTCCGCACCGTGCCAAGCTCGAGGCGATCACGCGGCTGCTCGATTACCACGACGTTTCCAGCGGCGTGATCTTCTGCAACACGCAGCAGATGGTCGAGGAACTTGCCGATGCCCTCGGCTCCCGAGGATGCCCCGCGGAGCGGCTGCACGGCGGCATGGCCCAGGCCCAGCGGACGCGGGTGATGAACGCGTTCAAGAAGGGGGCGTTTGCCTTCCTCGTGGCCACCGACGTGGCCGCGCGGGGCATCGACGTGGACGACCTCGGCCTCGTCATCAACTACGACATGCCCTACGACGCGGAGGACTACATTCACCGCATCGGCCGGACGGGCCGCGCCGGCCGCAAGGGGCTGGCGATCACGCTCGTGTCAGGTGGGGCCGCCTACAAGCTCCAGCACATCGAGCGGACTCTCAAGACGCGGATTCGCCGCGAGCGGATGCCGACCGCGGCGGCCGTCGATGCGCGTCGTGCGGAGCGGCTCGTCGAACGACTGCGGGAGACGCTCGGCGGCAACGCCTTCCGGGCCCGGCTGTCGGTCGTGGACCGGCTCGTCGGAGAGGGGCATCCGCCTGCGGTCGTGGCCGCGGCGATCCTCCAGCACTTCGCCCCTGCCCCGCCGCCGCCAAGCCCTGCCGACGAGGCCGCCTTCGCGCCGCCGTCGCGAGGGCATCGGGTCAGTTCAGGCGACGGCCCTCGTCGTCCGCCGCGAACAGGTGGACACCACCCGGCCGCACGCCCAGCGAAAGCCGGTCGCCCGGGGAAGCCGCCCGGTCGCCCGGCACCCGGACCACGTGGGAAGACCCGCCGACCGAAACGTGGGCCAGCGTCTCGTGGCCCATCTGCTCGGCCACCTCGATCACGGCGGTCGTGAACGGCACTGCGTCGCCCGTGACGACGAGATCCTCGGGGCGGATGCCGAGCACGGCTGGGCCCTGCGGCAGAAGTGCCGCACTTTGGCCCGAGCCCAGGCCCGACCCGTCGTCCGCGAGCGGGAGACGGGCCGCATCGCCGTCGACCACGAACGCCCCGTCGCGGATCGCTCCCGGGAAGAAGTTCATCGTGGGGCTCCCGATGAATGAGGCCACAAACCGGTTGGCGGGCCGGCGGTAGATCGCGAGCGGCGCATCGATCTGCTGGATCACGCCGTGGTTCATGAGCACGATCCGGTCGCCGAGCGTCATCGCCTCGACCTGGTCGTGGGTCACGTAGATCACCGTGGTGCCGAGCCGGCGGTGTAAGCGGGCGAGTTCGGCCCGCATCTGCACGCGGAGCTTGGCATCGAGGTTCGAGAGCGGCTCGTCGAACAGAAACACCTCCGGTTCGCGGACGATCGCCCGCCCCACGGCCACCCGCTGTCGTTGGCCGCCGGAGAGTTCGCGAGGCCGGCGGGCGAGGAGGTGCTCGATCGAGAGGGCCGCCGCGGCGTCGGCCACGCGGCGGTCGATCTCCGCGGCCGGAGTGCCGCGCATCTTGAGGCCAAACGCCATGTTCTCCCGCACCGAGAGGTGCGGATAGAGGGCGTAGTTCTGAAACACCATAGCAATGTCGCGGTCGCCGGGGGCCACGTCGTTGACCACGCGGTCACCGATGCGGATCTCACCGCTCGTCACCTCCTCGAGCCCCGCCACCATCCGTAGGGTGGTCGATTTGCCGCAGCCCGACGGCCCCACGAGCACGAGAAACTCGCCGTCGGCGATGTCGAGCGAAATGCCGCGGACGGCGTGAAAGCCCTCGGCGTACCGCTTGTGAAGATCCCGGATCGTGACGGTGGCCATGGCTGACAGGGCGGTGCCCTACTCCTTCACCGAGCCGACGGTGAGCCCGTTGACCAGGTATTTGCTGAACGCGAGAAACACCGCCACCACGGGGATGCTGACCAGGATGGAGGCCGCGGCATAGAGCCCCCACTGCGACGAGAGACTCGCCTGGAATCCCTTGATACCCAGCGGCAGCGTGAACATCGATTCGTCCTGCATCACCTGGGCGGCCACGATGTATTCGCTCCACGCCGTCATGAAGCTGAAGAGCGCCGTGATCACCAGGCCCGGCGTGGCCAACGGCAGGACGACATGCCAGAACGCCTGGGCCCGCGAGCAGCCGTCGATCCGCGCCGCCTCCTCGAGCGAAGCAGGGATCGTGTCGTAGAAGCCCTTCATCTGCCAGACGCAGAAGGGCAGCGCTGTGGCCGTGTAGAAGACCATCAGGCCGAGCCAGGTGTCCACGAGGCCGAGCTTCGCGATCAGCACGTAGAGCGGCAGGAGGAGCATCGTGGCGGGAAACATTTGCGTGGTCAGGATCGCGAGCATCGTGGCCTTGCGGCCGATGAACCGGAACCGGCTGAAGGCGTAGCCTGCCGTTGAGGCTAGCGCCACGCCGGTGAGCGTGACCACTCCCGAGACGACGAGCGAGTTGCCGAGCCAGCGGAGAAAGGGCTGCTCAGTGAACAGCTTCACGTAGCTCTCGAATGTCCAGTCGGGCGGAATGATCGAGAGGTCGGTGGACCGCAGCCGATCGCCCGGGCGGAGCGAGATCGAGACCACGTTGAGCACGGGATAGAGCGAGATCGCCACGAACAGGAGCAGCACCGCGTGCCGCAGGAGCGTGATCCGCAGCGGTTCCTTCATGACCGTCTCCTCGTGCTGGTGGCGGCTGCGGCGATCATCGGTAGACGCTCTCCGTGGCCCGGGTGCGCTGCAGAAACACGACCGAGAAGGCGAGCAGGATCAGAAACATCACCATCGAGAGGGCGGCACCGTAGCCGTAGCGGTAGAGATTGAACACCGACTTGTAGACGTAGGACACGAGAATGTGGGTGGAATCCTGCGGCTCGCCGCCGTTCGAGACGAGCCAGATCACGTTGAGGTTGTTGAAGGTCCAGATGGCGCCGAGCGTGGCGGCCGGCAGGAGCACCGGCTTGAGGAGCGGCAGCGTGATGTGCCAGAACTGCTGCCAGCGGCTCGCCCGGTCGATCCGGGCCGCCTCGTAGAGTTCCTGCGGGATCCCCTGCAGGCCGCCGAGGGCGATCACCATCATGAATGGAAAGCCGAGCCACACGTTGGCAATGATGCAGGCCTCGAACGCCCGCAGCGGCTCGCCGAGCCAGTTGACCGCCGGCAGGCCGAGCCATTTGCCCAGCATCAGGTTCACGGCGCCGTACTCATAATCGAACATGCCCCGCCAGGTGAGCGCTGTAATGTAGGCGGGCACGGCCCAGGGAATGATCAGCAGCAGGCGGTAGATCGCCTTGCCGCGGATCGGGCCGTTGAGGGCCACGGCGAGCATCACGCCCAGGGCCACGTGCAGCGACACGTTGATCACCGTCCAGAGGATTGTCTTCAGGAACACCCCCGACAGCCCCCAGAGCTTCGGATCCGAGAGCACTTCGGCGTAGTTCTGCAGGCCCACGACCCGCCAGTCGCGAAACCGCACCAGCGACATGTCGGACAGCGAGAGCACGAGGTTCCAGACGAACGGAAACACGATCACGGCGAAGATCACCGCCACGGCGGGAAGCGCGAAGGCATAGGCGGTGGGGTTACGGCGAAGATCCGCGAGGAAGGCGACGAACGTGGGCAGCTGCCGCACAAGGAGGGCGAGCAAGCCGAGACCCACGACGGTCGCGAGCACGGGCACCAGCGGGCTGGGCTCGATCCGGCGGTGCATCGAGTCGATGAAGCCCTCGGCGTCGTGCTGCATCCGCTCGGCCGCGGCGGCAGGATCGAGCGACCCGCCGAGCACCGCCTGGTAGGCAGGCCGCATGCCGTCCCACACCGCCCGGAGCTCCGTCGCCACCGGCATCAGCCGGCCGTTTTCGAGCTGGGCCCGCGAGGCGGCGAGCGTGGCATCGGTGGAAAACACGGGATCGTCCCAGACGGTCTTTCGGGCGGGCAGCATCCGCAGCCGCTGCACGAGCCGCCGCTGCACGTCGTCAGACGCCATATGTCGCACGAAGCCCATCGCGGCCTCCGCCGCGGAGCCGCGGGCGTTGGCGTTGAGCGAGTAGCCCTTCGGAGCCACCATCGGTCGCATAGGCAAGCCGGTGGCATCCACCGTGGGTAGCACGGCCACCGCCGCATCGATCGCGGGATTCTCCAGATAATCCGACCAGCTCCAGTCGCCATTGACGATCATCGCCGCCCGGCCCGTCTTGAAGAGCGAGTCGGCCAGTTCGTAGTCGCAGTTGGCCGGGGCCACCTTGTGGACGTCGCGGAGATCGCGGATGAACCCCAGCGCCGCCGTCATCGCCGGCGTGCCGAGGTCAGGCACCGGCGGTGATGACTCCGGCTCGCGAAACACCCAGCCACCGAAGCCTGTCACGAACGGGATCGCGAAGAAGGGCTCGGTGTAGTTCCAGACGAGTCCGTAGTGGTCAGTGCGGCCGTCGCCGTCGGCGTCCGTCGTGCTCGCAACTGCCAACTTCACAAGCTCGTCGGTGGTGGTGGGAGGATTCGCCACCAAGTTCCGGTTGTAGACGAGTGCCAGGTGGTTGCCGAACCGGTCGCCGATCTGCACCAGCTCGCGGCGGCCAGACCCATCCCTGGCCGGTAGCGTGGTGAGGCCGCCTTCGACAAACGCGGCCCGCTCCGCCTCGGGCAGCCAGGGGGAAAGGTCTTGGATCAGCCGCATCGTGTGAAATGTGTCGAGCACGTCCGACGGCCCATACACCAGTTCGGGCCCGGCCCCCGCCAGGGCCGCGGCCTGAAAGCCGCTGCGGAGCTCCTCGGTCTCCTTGTAGAGCGGCCGGATGCGGACGTCAGGATGCTCCGCCTCGTAGCGGGCGATCTCGTCGGCGAGAAACTCTCGCTCGTTCGGCCGCGACTGGTGCCAGATCGTCACCACCTGCCGGGCGTCATGCGGGCCGCAGCCCGCCGCGGCAGCCGCGAGTGATACCAGGAGGACCAAGAGAACGGTCCGCAGCAGGCTTCCCATGCGACGCGATCACTCCGGACGGGTGACGCGAAGGACGATGCCTTCGAGCGGCGGCAGCGTGACGAGCGTCACGTCGCCCTCGGGCTTGATCACGACCTTATCGAACTCGCCCGAGGCCGTGAACACCTGGCTCAGCGTCGTCCCCTGCGGCGTCGGTACGGTCCAGGTGTACGACGCGTCGCCCCGGTTGAAGCCCACGAGCAGTTCGTCGGAGCCGTCGGTCCGCCGGAAGGCGAGAAACTTGGCGGTGTCGTCGGTCGGAAGGAACGCGATCTCGCCCCGCCGAAGGGCAAGAAACCGCTTTCGCAGCGTGATCGCCGCCCGGTAGAAGTCGAACATTCCCTGGTCGAATGCCACCGGCTGCGGGGGTCGGTCGCGGCCCCGCGGGTCGGCCGCCTGGGGCTCGAACTTCATGTCGGGCCAGACCATGGGCATCCGGTCGCAGGGATCGTCGGCACCCCACATGCCTGCCTCGGTGCCGTAATAGACCATCGGGGCCCCGAGGTAGGTCATCTGCAGCAGGGCGACCATCCGTTGGATCCGGCGGTCGCGGGCGTCGGGCTTTCGCAGGTTGTAGTCAGCATGCGATCGAGGCGAGACGGAGATGTCGTAGTCGAACTTTGCAGGCTGTTCGTACGGCCTGCGGGCGGCGTTGACGATCATCGACGCCAGCCGGTCGGTGTCGTGGGAATCGACGAGGTTGAGCATCGCGTAGCGCATCGCCGGCGGATGGTCCTCCAGGCGGTCGGCAAACTCCTTCGCCGCCTTCCCTGCAGCGAGCGTGGAGTCGATGAGATAGCCCTTCGTCGGAAACGAGAAGCCGTAGTAGTTCATCGTGGCATCGAAGGCTCCCTCGTCGAGAAACCGACTCGCCTCGTCCCACTCCTCGGCCACCGTGTAGGCCTCGGGGTTGATCGACTGCACGAGTGCGTGCCAGTCACGCCAGAAGGCCACGGGCACCTCGCGGGCCACGTCGAGCCGCCAGCCGTCGATGCCGTCTTCCGGGTCGCCGTCGCCGTCGGGATCCATCCACCGCCGGGTGATGTCGAGCACGTAGGCCTTGGGGCCGGCGTGGAGGTTTTTCTTCGAGGCGTCGTCGGCGAACTCAGGCAGCGTGTCCACGCCCCACCAGCACTTGTACTTGAACTCGTTTGCCGGCGTGGCGGGGTCGTCGTACTTCTCGACCGTGTACCACTCCTTATAGGGCGAGGCCTCCTGCTTCTCGCGAAGATTCCTGAAGGCGAAGAAGTCGCGGCCGGTGTGGTTGAATACGCCGTCGAGCACCACCCGCATGCCCCGGGCGTGGGCCTGCTTGAGGAGCTCGAGGAACAGCCGGTCGGCGCTGGTCCACTGCCACGTCGTGGGATCGCTCGTCTCCCGCTCCATCGCCGCGAAGTCGCCGGCGGGATCGGGGCCGAAGTGTGGATCGACGTGATGAAAGGAACTGCCGTCGTACTTGTGGAGCGAGCGGGCGTGGAACACGGGATTGAGATAGATCGCCGTGACGCCTAGGTTTTGAAGGTAGTCGAGTCGGTCGATGATGCCCTGGATGTCGCCGCCGTAGCGGCGGTGGAAGACTCCGTGCTCGAAGAAGTTCGCGCCGATCTCCTTTTCCCAGAGAGCGCGGGCATACCAGTCGCCGGTCCACGGAGACACCTCCCACGAGACCGGAACCTCATCCTCGAGCGACTCCCTCGTGGGGTCATTGGAGCGGTCGCCATTCGCGAATCGCTC
>QWPO01000197.1 GCA_003669255.1 Planctomycetota bacterium
GCTCGATCTGCAATCCGGACCGATCGCCGGCGTCGAGTATGCCGGCGACTCGGGACTCCTGGTGGCGATCGTGAACACGATGTCGCCGACGTCGCCCGAGTCGAAAAACCCTGGAATGCAGGTATTCTTCCGGCCGTCGAACTTCATGCAGTACTCCATGTCGATCGCGCCCCTGTTCTTCGCCTCGGGGGTCGATCACCTCCACTACGCGAAGCTCGCTTCCGTCACGAGGGAGCTGGCTGACGCCCGCCTGGCCTGCATCGACGAGGCCTTTGCTCGTCGATCTCCCGTCGATTCCTCGATCAGACCCGTGGCGATCAGTCCGGATGGCCGTCGCATGGCATGCTTCGCGGCCGAGGGTGGGCTGCGGATCGTGGACATGCGGTCCGGCCGGGAGGAGGCTCTCCTGATCGGACCTCGGGATCGGATGGCGCGGGCGACGTTCAGCCGCGACGGTCGCCGCATCGTTACGGTGGAAAACAACAGCGTGCTGAGGCTCTGGGATGCCGACAGTGGCCGGCTCCTGACCACGTGTAGCGGCGAGGGTGGCTCGATCGGCGACGTCACGTTCAGCGGTGACGGGTCGCGGTTTGCATTCCGCGTCTACCTCGGTAGGCGTTGGCAGGATCGCTTCCTGGTGTATGCCTCCGCCGACGGCCGGCAGCTCTCGGCTGTCGAGGCGCCGGCGGGGCTGACGCGCGATGAGCCGCTCATCGCGCTGAGTCCAGACGGCAGCCGCTTGGTAACGAGTGCTCATGAATCCGATCTCCACGAGTGGGACACGGCCTCGGGCGCGGCTCTCGGCGATCTGCGGGATCATGCCGCGATCGTGGAGTCCGTCGCCTTCAGCCCCGATGGAGGCCGGATTGTCAGCGGCGCGGCGAACGGCCATATCCGGCTCTGGGATCCCACGACCCGGACCCTCGAGCGGGAGTTGATGGGGCACTGCGACGGCGTCACGTCGCTCGCCTTCAGCGCGGACGGATGTGCCCTGGCTTCGGGGGGCAGCGACGGCACGGTGCGGATCTGGCCGCTCGCGACCGTAGCGCCCATGGCGGTCCTGGCGGGAGTTGCCGGGATGAACGCCGTCGAGTTCAGTCCCGATGGGACGCAACTGGCGGTGGCGCCGAAGGGAACGGATCACGTGGAACTGTGGAACCCACGCACGGTCAGACGGCTCCGCACCCTCGCGGGCGGCACGGGCACTGTGGCACAGCTCGCCTATAGCCCCGACGGCAGTCGGGTCGCGGCCGCCTTCGCGACCCCGCAGCAGACCGGCGGCGTTCGCGTCTGGAACACGCAGACGGGCGAACTGCTCTCGACGTGCGGTGGCCGCTCGGTGGCCGCACACACGGTGACCTTCAGTCCCGATGGCACACGACTCTTGATCGGTTCCGGCAGGAGCAGCCTGGCGACGCGCGGAGACGTCGTAGCCCACAGCTGGGCCATGAACTGGGATCTCCTTTCCGACAGCCCGCTCATGTCGGCCGAGCATGGCCGCACCGCTACGTTGCTGACGACGGCCGCGGTCTTCGGACTGGGGGGAACCCGCGTCGCTTGCCGGGCGGGCTACCTGCTCGACGCGGCCACCGGCGAATCGACGGTGAAGCTGCCTCCCTTGGGCCAGTTGGGTTGCCTCAGCGCCAGCCCGGATGGTTCCGTGCTGGGGATCGGGCTTGCTTCCGGCAACGTTTTGCTGGCGTCGTTCGCGACGGGAACCCAGATTGCCCAACTCAACGGCCACGTCGGCTGCGTGCGGGCCATCGCCTTCAGCCCCGATGGAGCGCGGATCATGACGGGCTCGCTGGATGGCACCGCCCGCCTCTGGGACGCCTGCTCGGGTGAGTCGATCCACGTCTTGCATGGGCACGAAGGCATCGTGGAGCGGACCATCTTCACTCCCGATGGCAGACGGGCCGTGACGGCTGGAACCGACGGCACGGTCCGCATCTGGGACACCGACACGGGGCAGGAAGTCTCGCAGTTGCCCGGCCAGCGTGCGGAGCCGACCGCCGTTGCCCTGAGCCCGGACGGCACGCTGGTCGTCACTGCTGCCACCGACGGTACGGCTAGGATCTGGGGTCTCTCCAACGCGGCCATCGCCGCCGCGCGGCACGCGGAGACAACCGACGGCGAAGCGGTCGCGGGCTGGTGAGTCAGCCGCGAGAATGGTCACGCACCCAGCGACCATTCCGCTCAACGTCACCGGCCGGACCTCGCGGCCTCATCGTTGAGTCCCGGGAGGTCGGGCGGCATCATCCGGTGCCTCGGCTCCTCGAGCGCTCCCAGGAACGCAGCGAGGTCGGCGAGATCCTGCTGATTGAGGTTGAGGGGTTTGAGGTGAGGCGACTTCACGGGAAACAGTGGATCATCACGCTGGAAGTCTTGTCGCTTGAGCGTCACCATCCCGGCGTTGTACATGTTGAGCACGCCGCTGAGCTCGAACATCCCTGTGTGCATGAGGGGTGTCGTCCGCGTCACATCCCGGAGCGTCGGCGTGCGGAAGCGTCCGACGTCTTTGGGATCGCCCGTGACGGCGTGCCGGCCACGGTCTTCTCTGCTTCGGCCGTAGAAACTGAGCCCTAGATCGTGGAAGCGGCCATCGCTGAACACCGGCCCGTGATGGCAGTTCGTGCACCGCGCTTCGCGTCGGAAGAGGTCGAGACCAATCAGTTCTGCATCGGTGAGCGCCGCGGCATCCCCCGCCACGAACTCGTCGAACCGCGACCGCCCGCCGACGATCGTCCGCTCGAAACAGGCGATCGCCTTGGCCAACGCGGCGAAGGTGACGGGCTCGTTTGGAAACGCTTCCTCAAAGCGGGCACGATACCGCGGGATCCCCGAGACCAGGCCGACGACGTGCTCGGCGCTCGCGCCCATGTCGTGTGGATTGGTGAGGGCCTGCTCCACCTGCTGCTCCAGGCTCTCCGCCCGTCCGTCCCAGAACAGCAACCCGTGGAAGGCGGCATTGCGGATGGTGGGTGCGTTGCGTGCCGGGGCAGGCCGCAGCGGCTGGCTGACGGTGCGGCCGTCGGCCCAGCCGAGGTTGGGCTCGTGGCACGATGCGCAGGCGAGTTTGCCGCTGGACGAGAGTCTGGCGTCGAAGAAGAGCGTCTTCCCGAGCGTCACCTTGGCGGGGCTCAGCGGGTTCGACTCGGGGTGCACCACGGTGGGCAGGGGGCCGATCTCCCGCCATTCGATGCCCGGGTCGATCATGGGGGGCGGCCAGCGGCTGCGATCGCTGCGGTAGATCTCCCGCAGTCGCTGTGCCTCGACGTCCCGTTCGGTCGCGGTCCGCTCCGGCCGCGGGGTTGTTCTCCCGCTGGCAGCTTCATCGTCGGCTAAGAGAGGGGTGCTGCCCAGCCACGCGCACATCGCTGCGGTCGCGGCCCACGAGACGAATCCCTGCCGCCGCGGCAACGCCAAAGCCCGTGCGAACGCCGCGCCGAAGCCCTCACCGAAGCGCTGGTGAATCGCCATGCCCGACCTTGCTCGCAGCCTCGACGCGCCTGTTTCATCCATTACTATATCACTGGCTCGCGCCTCACTGCCATCAATCGGTCCGCCGGCTCGTGAAGCAGGACAAGCCTTGTGTGAGCCACAGTTCACCGCGCTCTTCCATCCGGGCTGACGTGACATGGATGTACAGCGTCCCTGTTCTCCGCGCAGCTGTCGACCAGCGGCCTTCTCGCTCGTCGAACTGCTCGTGGTCGTCGCGATCATTGCCACGCTCGTGGGCCTCATGCTTCCGGCAGTCCAGTTCATTAGGGAACGGGCCCGCCTGACGCAGTGCGCGAACAATCTTCGACAGATCGGCTTGGTCACCCAGATCTATGCCGGCACCACCGGGGGCTTTTTCCCCACGGCCTCCAAGACCGGAAACTTCTCCTACCGCATGGCGCCTGGCCTGAGAACACCGAACGATCCCGACGCGCTGCCAGAAACCTACGGACTCGAAGCCCTGTACGTGCAGCGGGGGTTCCTCAGGCAGGGCAGCGGCATCTGGGTCTGCCCGAGTCACACCGATGAGCAGCAGGCCTATCAGAACACCTACGCATTCAGCATCGCGACGGTGCTCGCGAAGCGAAACCCGCCCGACCAGTCCACCACGCTGTTCACGTGGGACAACTCGAACTTCACCCCGGGCCGGTCAGGTTTTCCCGGGCCGTTCGTGGGCTATGCGATTCCTGTCCCCAAACGCAAAAACCCCCACGCCGGGTTTCGGTTAGGTTCGGCGGGCTATAACGTTCTCTATCTCGACGGGCACGTCGAGTTCTTCACCAACTGACGGGGCAAGGGTTTCATCATGAAACGCGGCTCCAGCCGTCGCTCGACCTCTCGTGCCTCCCGTTCGGCGATCCTCATGAGCGGCGACCCCCGCACGTTTTCTCGAGACGTCGACGACCGACATCGTGATCGCGTCGATGGCATCCGGCAGTGATGGCAGCATCTCTTTCAAGAACACCGACAGTGCGTCCGAACGTCGCGGCATCTTGAAGCTCGATACCGCGGTGGCCGCCGCGCCGCTGCTGCGCCGCCGAAAGCCCGCGGGTGGACGGCTTCGTGAAAAACCTTCATGCTGCGGGGACGATGGGAGACGACACGACCGACCTGCAGCCCATCCTGCCCCTCCCCGATCCTTCCAGCGAGACGGTTCGTGACGACGTGGGCCGTGAGGCACGGAACACCTTCTGGATCGAGTGTTATCAGATCGTGGTCCGCGTCGGCTGGATCTTCAAGACCGAGACCATCATCATGCCGGCGGTGCTCGATGCCGTCGTTGATTCGGGGTTTCTCCGCGGCCTCTTGCCCGTGCTCAACCGCGTTGGGCAGAGCGTGCCGCCGCTGTTCATCGCCGGCGGGCTTGCCCGACGGCCACTCAAGAAGTGGTCGCTGGTGGCCACGAGCCTGGCGATGGCAGGATGCTTCGCGGCGCTCGCCGCCGCCTGGGGACCGCTGCAGACCACGCGTCCCGACCTGCTTGCGATCCTGTTTCTCGTGGTCTACGCCACATTCTCGTCGGTGATCGGCGTCAATCAACTTGTGTTCGCGGCCCTGCAAGGCAAGCTCATCTCCCCGGGGCATCGGGGCAGGGCGATGGTGGTGAGCGTGACGGTGGGCAGCGTGCTGGCGATCGCCGCGGCGATCGTGCTCCTGGGTCCCTGGCTGAAGCAGCCCGACGGGTTTCCGAAAATCTTCCTCGCCACGGCCACGTTCTTCGCGATCTCGGCGATCGCGCCGGTGTTCCTTGATGAGCCAGCCGATGCGGCTCGGTCCTCGACCGCGGCGGGTTCGCAGTCATCCTGGGCGGTGGTCTCTGCGGGCCTCGCCAGCTGGCGGGCGACGATTGCGGCCGACCGCACGCTCGTGCGGCTCTCGCTCGTGGCCGCCTGCTTCTCCGCGGTGCTGATGATGTTCCCCCACTACCAGGCCTTCGCCCGCGATCGGCTGGGGAGCGGTGCGGACAGCCTGCTCGCCTGGGTCTGCACGCAGAACGCGGCCACGGGCCTCGCGAGCCTCGTGGCGGGACCTGTGTCCGATCGCCGCGGTACGCGAATCGTGCTCGTCTGGCTCGTTGCTCTCTCGGCGGTCACACCATTGGTGGTGACGGCGCTCTCACTGCTTCCGCACTCGACCGCGGTGCACTGGTTCTGGATCGTGTACGTGCCGCTGGGCCTCAATCCGATCTCGCTCAAACTGTTCACGAACTACTCCCTCGAACTCGCTCCATCGGCCGCCGATCACCCGCGGTACGTGAGCATCGTGGGAGCGGCCCTGGCAGCCCCGTTCGTGCTCTCGCCGCTGGTGGGCCTCGCGGTCGACCGCCTGGGATTTCGGCACGTGTTCATCACAGGGGCGTTGGTCATCGCCGTCGGCGCCCTGATCGCGGCCGGCCTGCCCGAGCCACGGCATGTGAGCCTCGACCGCCGGTCCGACTAAGACGGCTCACGCTTCATCCTCGAGCGTTCACGAGGCTCGGGGCTACCCATGCCATCTCGCCGGACGTTCGCTGCGGGCATCCTGCCCTTCACTCACTCGAAGGAAACCTCGCTTCGCCCTCCAGTCTCCGCTCGATTTCCTACGCCGCTCGATTGGCACGGGCAGCCCCTCGCGGCATCATCGTTTGCGTGAGATCCTGGAAGGGAGAGCAGGCGATCACAGGCCCACGCGGAAGCGCACGGTGACAGGCTGCGGGATCGGGGCGAGGATCGCGAGCGTCGGCTATCCTGCCGTTGGCGAGCGAACTCGTCCCGTCCCGCAGCCGGATTTGGCAGGTGGGGTTCGCAGCTGGTTGCCTCAGCACCTGGTGAAGCCGTAATCTCATGTCGGGAGATTCCCGCGTTTCGAACCCAAGGAGACCGTGCTATGAAGAGTCGTTTCGTCCTCTGCTGTGCGATTGTCGCCCTCGCCACCTCGGCGGTCGCTGTGACCGCCGCCGTCAAAGAGGCGAAGGACGCCACGTGCCCCGTCTCGGGGCACGACTGCGATCCGTCGGCATCCGCCGAGTTCGACGGCGGCTCCGTCTACTTCTGCTGCGAGAAGTGCGTCGGGGCCTTCAAAGGTGATACGGCGAAGTTCGCCGCCAGGGCCCACGAGCAGAGGGTGAGCACGGGGCAGCTCGTGCAGAAGGGCTGCCCGTTCAGCGGCGGGCCGGTGAAGCCGGGCACGCAGATCACGATCGGCAACGCCGAGGTTGGCTTCTGCTGCCCCAACTGCAAGGGCAAGGTTGAGAAGGCGTCGCCTGAGGATCAGGTGACGATGGTCTTCGGCAAGATCGACAAGGGATTCAAGC
>QWPO01000150.1 GCA_003669255.1 Planctomycetota bacterium
CAGCCCCTCGCTGAATCGTCACCTCGTAGCACAGGTTTCCAACCTGTGTTGCCTCGTAGCACAGGTTTTCAACCTGTGCCTGTACCCACGCCGCATCGATTCGGGGCCATCCACAGAAAAGAGCCCCCGCGCCGTCACCGCCGTGGCGTCTGATCGGTGTCCGGCTTGTCGGCCGTCTTGAGATCCGTCTTGGCAGCGAGCGCAGACGCCACGAGTGACCGTAGCGATGAGTCCCACCAGTGGTCGAGCGCCGAGGGGAGGGCCGCGAGCGCGGCGTCTTCCGAGTCGCAGCCGCGGAGTTCGTGGACGAGCGGCAGCAGTACGCCCGGGTCGCCGAAGCAGCTGTTCCCGATCGTGCGGGCCTCGTCGTCATCGAGCGAACGGACGAGCGCCACGCCGCAGCGGTCGAGGCCACAGTCGGCGAGCACGGCTCGGACCGCTTCGCAGTCGGCGTGAAATGCGGCGGTGGAGAGCCGCGTCTGGCCCTGCCTCGCGAATGACACCGCCATGGTTTCGATCGGGATCAGGTTGGCGGCGGCAAGGTTGGCGATCGGGCCGTAGTGCGTGTTCGCCATCAGCGACGTGATTTCCCAGAGCGCGCCGGTGGAGTCTTTGCCAGCTGCGAGCGTCGCGATCCGCACCAGGGCGCAGGGCCAAGTGTCGCGGCCACACGACTCGTCGAGCCACCGCCAGGCTTGCGTGGTCGTGGTGAGGGTGAGCATCGACCAGGGGTCGGTCGGGCCGGTGGTTGAGGCCGACGGGATCACGGGGAGGGGCTGCGAGTCGTCGTCGGCCAGTTGGGCGAGCCCAGTTGCAACACGGGAGTCGGCGGTCGTAAAGCCGCCGCGGCCCGCCATCTCGAGCAGATTGACGGCGACTGTGCCGATTCGCGGTCGCCATGTGGTGAAGGCCTCGGCGAAGCCCGCCGCAGCGGAGATCCGACCCGCAGCGTCGAGAAACCCGTCAGCGGCGATGAACTCGACGAGCGACGTGATCGGGGCGTCGGCACGGTAGGCGTCGGCGCCGGCCCGGTCGCGGAGCGCCCCGAGATCGCGGGCGAGGAGCCCTGGCGTCGCTCCAACGGCGATGGTCGATCCGTCCGGCGCGCGAATCGAGACGATCCGCCCCGATGGCCCGTCGAAACGGGCCTCGGCGTTGCGATCACTCACCACGAGCACGTCGTCTTCCCAGCGGACCTGCGTCTCCGGCCCGTGCACGAGCGACAGGCAGGCGACCGGCTCGATCCGAGCAGTGATGGCGACTGCCGCCTCGGCATCGCGCGGCCGAGGCTCGATCGCGGCCCCCACGGTGAACTTGCGAGGGTAGGAGTAGCGGCCGCGGTCGCTCGTTTCGGTGAGGTCGAGGGCGACGGTGAAACAGCCGCGAACCTTCACCGGCAACGGCACCTCGAACCGGCCCGCGGCTCGGGGCAGGTACCAGCCGAGCCCGAGGCCGCTCGCGGCCACGCCGCAGGCGTCGTTGGTGCCGGGCAGGCACGTGAGAAGCGCGCCGTCGCGGGTAGAGATCGCGAGCGACGCGGCGGCTGGCTCTTCGGCGCCGCGGTGCCAGCCGATGGTGAGGTCGTCGTCGTTGGCGAGCGTGTCGAGCAGCCACGACCGGAACCGCAGCATCACATCCTCCTCGCGAGTGAGCGGCTGGCCGAGGGGCGGCACGTGCGGGTATGCCGCCAGATCGAAGATTGCGACGACACCGGTCACCCCGCTGGCGTCGGGCTTGGTCTCCTTGAACTTCACGTCGTGGCGGACGAATCGCCCCGATTCCCTCACGGCCTCGAGCCACGCCAAGCGGTCGTGTTCGGTGACCGTGCGGCCGATCTCGATGCCGAGCGTCTCGCAGAGGATGGCGGACGACACCCGCGACGCGGGTGCGACCTCGACTTCCCGGAGGACGGCAGCCGGCGGAAGGTTGGCAAACGCGATCGTGAGCACCGCGCCGTCGTCGCCGCGGGCCACCGTGATGTCACACCGCGGCCCGGTGGTCTGCGGCTTCTCGACGCCCCGCGCTGCGGCGAAGGAGCCGTGATCGCGGAGGAACCGCACGATCGCCGCGCGAACGGTCCGCAGGTATTGGGGATCGAACGGGGCGGGCTGGCCGCGGCTCCACAGGGCGGGCTCCATGCGGGCCGGCTGGCCGCGGTAGTCGAACCACCTCGTGCCGCTCCAGCCACTCTCGGTGTCCACTGCGCGGGGCACTGCGTCAGCGGGCGGCCTCTGCGACTTCAGCCAGCCGCGGAGGTCGCCGGCGAGGTCGTCGGGCAGGCCGGTGATTTCGATCGCGGTGGCAAGGTGCCGTGCGCCAGGAACGGCATCGATGATCACGCGGTCGCCGTCGGTGCCGGTTTCGACGGTGGCCGTTGCCTTCGCGTCGGAATAGCCCGCGTGCTGTAGTGCGAGCGTGGTTTTGTCGACGACTGCGGCGAGATACGCCTTTCGTGTCGTCAGCGGGCTCGTGAGCAGGAGGAGGCCGTCGTCGTTGGCGAGCGACCGCGCGAGGAGATCGGGGGTGGGTTCATCGACGCCGCGAACGACATACTCGCGGGCGGAGGCAACGGCCGCCGAGGCGGCGAGGAGAAAGAAGAGGAGCCCGCGTGCAGCACCGCGCATAGGTCACCCGCCAGGAAGCGAAACGCCAGGCGGGGAAGATAGCGGGCTCAAACCAAGCCGCAAACGCCGAAAATAGCGGCGTCTGGCGGTGGTTCGCCCCACGCCTTACGGCGTTGGGCTTAGACGGTGGTTCAGAAAGCCGACCGGCCGTAAGGCCGCGGGCGTCCCACGGTGGAGGTGGCGAGTGGCGGCGGTTCGCCCCACGCCTTACGGCGTTGGGCTTGGACACTACGTGACGAGCGGTAGCACAGGTTTTCAACCTGTGCCGGATGTGCCGCAGGTTGAAAACCTGCGCTACGGGGAGCAAGCCGACCGGCCGTAGGGCCGCGAGGGGCGGTGGTTTACGGGGTTATAGTGCCGCGCCTTGGGTGGCCGATACGCTCGTGTGGCCGATACGTTGGTGCGCGAGGAGACTCTCGGAGCCGATGGCCGGAAACCTTTATCTGCCGGGGCCGACCGACTCGACCGTTCGCGCGGCGAACGGGGCCGTGGTGGCCGTGCCCGCCGGTTGGATCCTCGTGCCGCCCGGCGATCCGGGCCTGACGCGGCGGGTCAAGGCGGCGGGGGATCACTGGGTGGTCCAGGAAAAGGTCGGCCGGAGGATGTTTTCGCGGGGCGTGTGGGCGGACCGCGCGACGGTGGAACGGATCCGGGCCGAACTCGAGTCAGAACGATCGACCGAGGCCTATGCGAAGCGGCAGGCCTCGGCCGCACGGCGACGAGACGCAGAGCAGGCCGAGTATGTGGAAGACTTCTCCGCGGCCGTTCTGGCCTTCCTTGGGTTTCACGAGCGGCATGCCACGCTGGCCGAGCGTCTCGCTGCGGCCGTCACGTCGCATGCCACCCCGGTCGGCAGCGGCACGGTGGCCCGCACCGAACGGATCCCAATCGAACGGCGGGCTGAGGCGGCTGTGATCGCCTGGATGCGACACCAGACCACCGCTTACGACTCCATGAAGATTCCGCGGGTGAAGGGGAAGCGTCGCGAGGTCCGCCGCATGCTCGCCGCGCGGTCAAAGGACCTGCTCGCCCGTTACCGCAGCGGAGAGTCCGCGGCTGCGTCGTGTCCGCTGGCGCAGTCGCTCAGCCCACCGCGCGATCGGTGAGGGTGGCGAGCGACGTGTTGGCCGCCAGTTCCCGCTGCGAGCGGCGGAGCGCCTCGACCGTGCGCGACTTTCGGCGGCCGGTGCGGTCGTGGAGCATGCCCTGGCCAAACTCCACGAGGCTCTCGGCGGAGATGTCTTGCGGCGGCCGGGCGAGCGTGTAGGCGGCGACATTCGTCGCCACGCGGTGCACGAAGCCCTCGGCGGCGAGTTTCTCGAGGATCTCCGTCGCCACCGGCTCGGGCAGGCCCGTTTCTTCGACGAGCGCGGCGAGAGGCACCGCCTTGCCGGCTTCAAAGCCCTCGGCGATCGCCTCCATCAGGAGCAGCACCGACGAGGCGTCGAGCAGCGCCGAGCGGGAGCGAAGCCGCGACACCTCGTCGATCTCATGGCGACCCCCGAGCCGCTGCACGATCGCCGCCACCTCCACGCCGAAGAGGATGCAGATCCACATCGCGTAGGTCCAGAGCATGAGCACCGGCACGAAGCCGAGCGGGCCGTAGAGATGGCTGAAGGAGAAGGCGTTGTTGATGTAGGCGGCGAGGCCCACCTTGCCGATGTGGAGGAGCACTGCGGAGACGAAGGCACCGCCCACCGCCGACCGCCACGAGACCTGGGTGTTGGGGAGCAGCACGAACGTGCCCAGGAGCATGAGCGTGATGATGCCCACACTCCAGACCACGCCGAGCACGTGGAGCAGGCCGGCGCGGGCCTCCACGGAAGCGATCCACCGGCCCACGTGGCTGTCGACGACGAACAACAGTGCGATGCCGATCGGCCCCACGGTGAGCACCGTCCAGTAGACCGGCATTCGCCGCAGCCAGGAGCGGCCCTGGGGCGCGCGGTAGATCGTGTTGAAGCAGTCTTCGATCGTCACCATCATCGCGACGGCCGCGTAGATCATTGCGGCGAGGCCGAGCAGGCCGAGCGTTTCCAGGTCGATCGTCCCGAACTTGCCGATCATGTCCTCGAGCCAGGTGCCGAGCGACACGGTTTCGGTGCCGGCCGTGCCGTCGGCGGGCATGATTCGGACCGTATCGAGGCCGGCCGACTGCACGACCTGGTGGACGAGCGACTGGAGCTTGTCGATCCCCTGCATGCCCTTGAAGAGTGCCGTGCTGACGATCGCCAGCGGCATCAGCGCGAACAGCGTGTGGAAGGCGAGCGCCGCGGCCATCTGCAGGGCGCGGTCTTCCTGCAGCCGCCGGCCACCGACCCGCGCGAGGTCGTACCAAAACCGCGCCGTCGCCTGCCAGTGCGTCAGCTCCTCGCTGGGATGGTGAATGACCCGGGAGATCCAGTCGGCGGCGTCGCGGATGCTTCGGCGGATCATGGTGCGGCCCGTGGGGTGGCGAGGGATCGCAACAACTTTACCAACACTCGGGTGACTGCTGCGGCCGAGATCGGCTATTCTTCGCCGACGGCGGCGTTCGGCCGCGACCACCCCGTTTTCCCCCGAGGAGTTCCTGCTTCCGATGTACGACACGCTCAGCGAGACCCAGGGCTGCGACCTGCTGTCGCGGCTGTTCACCAAGCGCGGCTACGCGATCAAGCGGAACGTGCAGTTTCGCGAGTACGGCGTGGAGTTTCACATCGACGGCTGGGATCCGCAGGCCCGGGTGGGCTTCGAGTTTCTGACGAGCGAAGACGAGGATCACGACGACCTCACGCTCGACGAATACAAGGAACTGTCGGCGGCCCAGCGACGGGGCGAGCTGGCCGTGTTCATCATCGACGAGGTAGAGCCGTTCTCGGCGGAGGATCTCGCCGCTGAGGCCCACGAGTTTCTCGACGAGGTGGCCGACGCCGCCCATGCCCGGCTCAAGGCGAAGACCCGCGGCAAGAAGGTGGCGAAGAAGAAGCCCGCTGCGAAGAAGGTGGCTGCGAAGAAGAAGCCGGCGGCCTCGGCTGCGGCGGCGAAGAAGCCCGCGGCGGCGAAGAAGCCGATGGCCACCAAGCGGGTCGGCAAGAAGGTCGTGAAGAAGAAGGTTGTGAAGACGGCCACCCTGAGGAAAGCCAAGAAGAAGGGCGGCCGCCGGTGAGCGGCGCCACTGGCTTCGCGGCAGGGCCTCCGGCGGTCGGGCTCGGCCTGTGGAAGATCGAGCGCGACCGTACGGCCGATGTCGTCGCCGAGGCGATCCGCATCGGCTACCGCCACCTCGATTCGGCCTGCGACTACGGAAACGAGCGGGAGGCGGGGGAGGGGATTCGCCGGGCGGTCGCGGCCGGTCACTGTCGCCGCGACGACCTCTGGATCACGTCGAAGCTCTGGAACACCTACCACGAACCTTCGCGGGTGCGGGCCGCCTGCGAGCGGACGCTCGCCGACCTCGGCGTGGAGCAGCTCGACCTCTACCTCGTCCACTTTCCAATCGCGCTTGAGTTTGTGCCGTTTGAGGAGCGCTATCCACCCGGGTGGGTTCGCGACCCCGCCGTGCCGGCCCCGCGGATGCACCAGATCGAGGTGCCGCTCGCCGACACCTGGGGCGCGATGGAGCGGCTCGTGGAGGCGGGGCTCGTCAAGCAGATCGGCCTGTGCAACTGTCCCGTCGGCGTGATCCGCGAACTGGCCTCACGGGCCCGCATCGCGCCGGCCGTGCTTCAGGTGGAGATGCACCCGTTTCTCGTGCAAGAGAAGTTGCTGCGATTCTGTCGCGAGTCGGGGATGGCAGTCACAGCATTTTCGCCGCTGGGCGCGGGCTCGTATGTGCCGCTCGGGATGGCGACTGCGGAGGATTCCGTGCTCGGCCATCCAACCGTGCAGGAGATCGCCTTGGCGACCGGCCGCACGCCCGCGCAGGTCGTGCTCCGCTGGGGCATCCAGCGAGGTACGTCGGTGATTCCGAAGACATCGCGGCTCGAGCGGCTCGCCGAAAACCTCGACGTGGAATCGTTCACGCTCGACGACGCTCAGATGCGGGCCATCGCCGGGCTCGATCGGCACCGCCGGTACAACGATCCGGGCGAGTTCTGCGAACTCGCCTTCGGGACGTTCTTCCCGATCTACGACTGACGCGGCAGCGGTTCGCTTCGGGTGGCGCAGAAAAAAAGCTG
>QWPO01000211.1 GCA_003669255.1 Planctomycetota bacterium
CGATCGTCACGCTCGCCTCGCTCACCCGCTGGATCACCGCTCGCATGGAAAAAGTGTAGCCGCGCGGTCCGACCCAAAGGTGACTCCGGCGAGGCCGCTTACGCCGAGGCTTCGCCCACTCGCGTGGCAATCCTGTCGATCAAGTCGGGGTGAAACCGGATCCCAGCCCGTACCATGCGTGCAGCAGCGTCCCGAAACGAGGGAAGAAAACCTGCTGCCTTGGCTTTCGCCAACACTCCGAGGCTGCCGACGATCGTGAGACCCAACCGTTCTGCAACCTGCCGCCCGAGCCGCTCATCGATGATCACAAGGTCGGCCTCGGCTGCCCGAGCAGCTTCGATCGTATCTCGCTCACCGCGATCGAGTTCCAAAAGTGATGGGTGCGCATCCTTGACCTGAGGCGGCTCGACGACTGTGAGCCACTCATAAGACCTCAGGTTCGGCACGACGATCGGGCCACCAGCATCACACTCGTCAATCACCGACGAGGTCACCCGCACTTCACCAAACACTTTCTGCAGCAGTTCAACGCTGTCGATGCTCGCCAACGCGATCAGCGGACCAGTGTTCGTGAAAACGGTCACAGGAGCGATGTCTCCCGAGCAAGGTCTTCGGGGGTGTCGGACAAGAGCGTGGCGCCCGCCTCCATCGCGCGGAGCAGGAACTGCACACGTGGAATTCCCAGCCAGCGTGCTGCCATTCCTGAAGACAACCGCCCGTCACGAAACAGCCCAATGGCGGTTTGAACTTTCATCAGGTCGCCAAACTCGGACGGCTCCAGGTGGAGGCCGGCAAGAATCTCGGGCAGACACTCGACTTCGACGGTTGTTTTCATGCACTGATTATAGTCCGGCACCCTGAGGCAAACTCGCCTGTGCCCGGCGGTGGCGGTTTCCTACCATTCGCGGCGATCGGCGAGCTGGGGCGGCAACCCCATGGCTGAGGCCTATGGGCTTCCTGATCCGCGCCCGTCATGCGAGCGACTCATGAGCAAGCAGGCACCAACCGTCTCCATCTCGCCGCTCCCCGCCGGCCGCGGCTGCGTGAACGACGTCGCGATCCTCGCGCTTGATATCCCCCTCTTTCCCGTCGATCGACTGATGCAGCTCGACACGGTCGCCGCCGCCCGAAACACCGCTGCCGTCCGCATCGGCTGGGCGGCAATCTTCCTCAAGGCCTACGCCCTCGTGGCCCGCGAGACGCCGCCCCTTCGTAGCTGGCTCGCGGGCCGGTTCCGCCAGCGGCTGGCCACGAGCTCCGAGAGCGTGGCCTCTCTGGCAATCAACCGCGGCGACGGCGACGACGATCGGCTGTTCTTCGCGAGGCTCGCCCGGCCCGAAGCCACACCGCTGCCGCTGCTCCAGAAATCGATCGATTGGTTCGTCACGCAGCCCATCGAGGAGGCCTTCAAGCGACAGCTCGAACTCGAGGGGGTGCCGGGCTGGCTCCGCCGCACGATTCTCCGCTGGAACATGCGCTCGACGTCGCCCAAGCGGGTCACGCGAATCGGGACATTCAGTCTCTCGACCCTCGCCGGCTTCTCTGCCACCAACCGGTTCCATCCCACCATCTGCACCACGAGCCTCTCCTACGGACCGCTCGACGGCGACGGCCACTGCCTCGTGACCGTGATCGCCGACCACCGTGTGCTCGACGGCGCGGCGGTGGCGAAGGCACTGGCGCGACTGGAGGAGGTGCTCACCACCGAAATCGTCGCCGAACTCAGGACGGCTCGCCCCGTCCCTGCCGGAGCCGCCGCCTGATCTCGGCGAGCCGCTCGGCGAGATCCCGCTCCAGCCCGCGGTCGCTCGGCTCGTAGTAGTCCTTCTCCACGCCGAGGTAGTCCTGCGCCGCGATCCCGTCGGGGGCGTCGTGGGAATACTCGTAGCCCTGCCCGTGTCCAAGCCGCTTCGCGCCGGCGTAGTGCTTGTCTTGCAGGTGCCGCGGCACGGGAATCACCGCCTGCTCGCGGACGTCGCTGCGGGCCGCGGCAATCGCCGTCGTGCAGGCGTTGCTCTTGGGCGCGAGCGCCAGATAGATGACCGCCTGTGCGAGTGTGAGCTGGCACTCCGGCAGGCCGACGAACTCGGTCGCCTGCATCGCCGCCACGGCGATCATCAACGCCCGCGGATCGGCATTGCCCACGTCTTCACTGGCCAGGATCACGAGCCGCCGCGAGAGAAACCGCACGTCCTCGCCCCCCTCGAGCATGCGCGCGAGCCAATAGAGGCCGGCGTCCGCGTCGCTGCCGCGGATGCTCTTAATCAGGGCGCTGGCACAGTCGTAGTGCGTGTCACCCGAATCGTAGGCCACCACCTTCCGCTGCACGCTCTCACGGGCCAGATCGAGCGTGAACGCGAGTGGCCGCTCGCCGCTCGAAAGCACGCCCACCTCGAGCGCGCCGAGCGCCCGCCGAGCGTCGCCGTCGGAGGTCTCCACGAGGAACTCTCGCGCCTCGGGCAGAAGCGTGATCTGCTCCCGGCCGAGGCCGTGGTCGCGATCGGCCACGGCTCGGTCGAGAATCTCCGCGATGTCGTGCTTCGAGAGGGCTTCGAGTTCGAAGATCCGGCTGCGGCTGACCAGGGCGCTGGTGAGCGCGAAGAAGGGATTCTGCGTGGTCGCCCCAATCAGCGCGATCACCCCGTTCTCGACGTCGGGAAGGAGCACGTCCTGCTGGGCCTTGTTGAAGCGGTGGATCTCATCGATGAACAAACAAGTCTTTTGGCCGTCATCTTCGAGCCGTCGCCGCGCGGCCTCGAGCACCTCGCGAACGTCCTTCACGCCTGATGCGGTCGCGGAGAGTTCTACAAACCGTCGCTTGGTCTCGTTGGCGATGATCTCGGCGAGCGTCGTCTTCCCCACCCCCGGCGGACCATAGAGGATCACCGACCCGAGTCGGTCGGCCTCGATCAGCCGCCGCAGGAGTTTTCCCGCTCCAACCACCTGGTCTTGTCCCACGTAGTCGGCCAAGCGTCGCGGCCGCATCCGGGCGGCGAGCGGCGCGGCCCGGGCGACGTTGGCAGCCCGCGATGCGGCGAAGAGGTCGGGCATGAGTGGCCTCGCGACGCGGGCCGTCAGCCGGCCCAGACAAACTCGACTGGCACGTCGATGTCGGGATGCAGGCTCTTGTGCACGGGGCAGGTGTGGGCGGCCTGTTCGAGCGTCGTCCGGTGCGGGTGGTCCGGCGGCAGCGGGATCGTGATCCGGGTGCGGAGCGACGCGATCCGCCGCGGCGGCTCCTTCGTCATCTCCTTCACGGTCTCGACGGTGGCGCCGGCGAGGTCGATGCCGTGCCGTTCCGCCACGATCCCCATGATCGTCATCATGCACGCGCCCAGGGCCGTTGCCACCAGGTCGGTCGGCGAAAAGCTCTCCCCCTTGCCGTGGTTGTCGACCGGGGCGTCGGTGACCAGCGTGGTGCCCGACGGGCCATGGGTGGCGCGGCAGCGGAGGCCGCCTTCGTAGACCGACGCGAGTGTGACCACGGCGACTGTGCTCCTGGACCGAGAAAACGGCAAGCAATACGTACCTCATCCTAACGTCCGGCGAGGCTACGATGGTGGCGGCCATTTCCGGCCTTGCGAGGCACCCGCCGCTCCGATGGGATTCCGTTCGCTCCAGGCCTGCGTCGACGCCCTGCGAAACGACCGCCAGGCCACAGGCCCGCTGGCCAGGCGGCAGCTCGTCGTTGTCGATCATCCCGTCGATCCCCATCTCGAGATTGCCGAGATCCAGCGGCGGCTGTTTCGGGCCGGCGGGCCGGCGGTGCTGTTTTCGAAGCCCCGCGGCAGCGACTTCCCGGTGCTCGTGAATCTCTACGGCACGCGGCAGCGGATCGAGCAGATCTTCGCCGACACGCTCGACCGCGTCCGGCGGCTCGTGGAACTCAAGCTCGACCCCACAGCCGCGCTGCGGAAGCCGGGCCGCTACTGGCGGTCGCCCATCGATGCGATTGCGATGCTGCCGAAGCGGGTCCGTAGTGGTCCGGTGCTCACCCGCTCGATCCCACTCTCCCGGCTGCCGCAGGTGGTGTCGTGGCCGGGCGACGGCGGCCCGTTCATCACACTGCCGGCCGTCTACAGCGAGCACCCTGACAAACCGGGCACGAAGCACTCAAACCTCGGCATGTACCGGGTGCAGCTCGCCGGCAATGCCTACGAACACGACCGCGAAGCAGGCCTCCACTACCAGCTCCACCGCGGCATCGGCGTGCACCACGCAGCCGCTCTCGCGAAAGGCGCACCGCTCAAGGTGGCGATCTTCGTGGGCGGCTCACCGGCCATGGCCGTGTCGGCGGTGATGCCGCTTCCCGAGGGCCTCGCCGAACTCACGTTTGCCGGCGCGCTGGCCGGCCATCGCATCCCGATGATTCCCCGTCGCGGCGGACCAGCCATCTACGCCGACGCCGACTTCGTGATCGAGGGCACGGTGAACCCCGGAGCCACCAAGCCGGAGGGACCGTTCGGCGACCACCTCGGCTACTATGCCAGGCGGCATGAGTTTCCGCTGCTCCGCGTGGACCACGTCTGGCACCGCGAGGGGGCGATCTGGCCGGTCACCGTGGTCGGCCGGCCGCCGCAGGAAGACACGCTCTTTGGCTGGCTCGTCCACGAGCTCACCGGCCCCGTGATCCCCACGGTCCTGCCCGGCGTGTCGAGCATCCATGCCGTTGATGCCTCGGGCGTTCATCCGCTGCTGCTGGCTGTCGGCAGCGAACGCTACCTTCCGTGGAAGCGGTCGGATCGGCCGGCCGAACTGCTCACGCAGGCCTCGGCGATCCTCGGTCAGGGGCAGCTGTCGCTGGCGAAGTATCTCTTCATCGTCGACGGGACCGAGGCGCCCGGGCTCGATGCCCACGACGTGGAGCCCTTCCTCGCCCACCTTCTCGCCCGCGTCGACTGGAGCCGCGACTGCCACTTCCACACCGAGACCACGATCGACACGCTCGACTACTCGGGCAGCGGATTCAACTCCGGATCAAAACTGGTCGTCGCGGCGCGGGGGCCGGCACGTCGCGAACTCACAACCGATCTACCACCGGGGGTGTCGTTGCCCGATGGCTTCGCCAACCCGCGGGTCTGCCTGCCGGGCGTAGTGGCGGTCGAGGGCCCGCGGATCGAGCCCCGACCGCAGCTCGACGCCCCGAGTGATGCCGCGATCTGGGAATCGGCCCGCAGCAGCCCGTGGTCGGCCGACGTGGAGCGGCTCTGCCACGCCATCGGCCCCGAGCATCCGCTCCGCCGCTTCCCGCTCATCGTCGTCGTCGATGACGCCGGCTTCGCGGCTGCATCGCTCGCCAACTGGCTGTGGCTCACGTTCACGCGGTCGAATCCCGCGGCCAACGTGCACGGCGTCGAGGCCTTCACTCAGCAGAAGCACTGGGGCTGCCGGGGCCCGCTCGTGATCGACGCCCGGCTCAAGCCGCACCACGCGCCGCCCGTCGAAGAAGATCCCACGGTCACAGCCGCGGTCGATGCACTCTGCGTCCGCGGCGGCCCGCTCGGTGACCTCGGGCTGTAAGGCCGGCGGGCGTCCTCGCTGGAAGCGGCGGCTTGTGGCGGTGCACCCCACGCCTCACGGCGTTGGGCTTGTACGGCCGCCAAGAAAGCCGACCGGCCGTAAGGCCGCGGGCATCCCCACACGCAGGAGCCAGTTTCAAGCCGACCGGCCGTAAGGCCGCGGGTGTCCCCACACGCAGGGGCCAGCTTCAAGCCGACCGGCCGTAAGGCCGCGGGCAAACCACGCTGGGCGCCGCGTCAGGCAGAGATCGAAGCGATCCGAATCTTGGTCGAGATCGAACGATGGCCGGTGCGGCGGCGATAGTTCTTGCGGCGGGCGAACTTCTGGACGTAGATCTTCTCGCCCTGCACGAGGCCGACGACCTCGGCCTTCACCGACGCGCCCTTCACCTTTGGCTTGCCGATCGTGAGCTTGCCAGCCTTGCTCACGGCGAGCACGTCTTCGAACACCACCTCGCTGCCGGCGGGCAGATGGCGGAAGTCGATCTCGAGTTCCTGCCCCGCCATCACGCGGTACTGGCGACCACCGTCGACGACGATGGCGTATTCGTGGGCGGCGCCCTCCATAGAGGAAGCAGAATCAGCGGCGGGGGTGGCCTTGGCCATGGGTGCAGGTCCGTAAAAAGCGTCGAAAAACTGTCAAACCGAGCCCTGTACGATATCGTCGCCGGCAGGACGGGTCGAGAGGTCAGGTTTCCGGCCGGAAAATCCCGGTGCTCGGGGCTCTGCCGGGCCATTGTTCCTCGTTCCCCAGCGGGCCTGCAGTGACGCCATCCCCCCCACCGCCGTCGCCGTCCCGCGAATCGCTGCTGGCCCGCCTGCGGTCGGCTGACATGTTCGACCTGATCGTTGTGGGCGGCGGGGCGACCGGCCTCGGCACCGCCCTCGACGCCGCCGCCCGCGGCTTCTCCACGCTGCTCGTTGAAGCCGAAGACTTCGCCAAGGGGACGTCGAGCCGGGCGACGAAGCTCGTCCACGGTGGCGTGCGGTACCTCGCGCAGGGCAACGTGTCGCTCGTCCGCGAGGCGCTTCATGAACGAAAGATCCTGCTTGACAACGCCCCGCACCTCGCCCAGCCCCTTCCCTTCCTCGTGCCGGCCTACGGCGTCGCGGGCCGGTTCTGGGATCTGCCGTTCTACGGGATCGGCTTGGCGATCTACGAAGCGCTCTCGGGATCCGAGCGAGTCGGCCGCGTGGGCCTGCTCGGTCGCAAGCGGGCCTTGGCCGCCGCGCCGGGCCTGGAGTC
>QWPO01000073.1 GCA_003669255.1 Planctomycetota bacterium
AGTTTGGGGCAGGGTTGATCCGCCCGTTTGGTGCTCCGAGTCGGCCATGCAACATGCCTTAACCACGAGACTTCGTCCCGTGTCGTTCGTTCGGGGAGCCATCGTCAGCCCCCAGTTTCTGAACAATTGGGCCGGCTCCTGCGTCTGACAGACAGGCCGAGGAACCATGCCCGGCATTGAGCCGGCCCCTACCAGGCTATGCGTCGCCTCCTTCCTCTATCGTGCCTGATGCTGGCGGTCGCCGCGGCGACGACCGTGCTGGGCGACGATCTCGACACCGTGGCAACGCGGATCAAGACCGACCTCTGGTCAGCCGCTCCCGGCAGCTCGACGGTCAACGGCTACATCACGTCGCTCGGCACCAACGGCCGCTGGGGCGATGTCAACTATGCCGACACGAGCCAGACCGGCTGGTCGCAGCAGACCCATCTCTCGCGGCTGCTGAGTATGTCCGAAGCATATGCGAACCCCGCGCACGCGCTCTATGGATCGGCTTCGCTTCTCACGGGCATCGTGAAAGCCTACGACGCCTTCGTGTCGCTGAATCCCAAGAGCACCAACTGGTGGTACAACGAGATCAGTACGCCGCAGCTGCTCGGTGAGACGATCCTCCTGGTACAGTCGCAGCTCACCGCAACCCAGGTTACGAGCGGCACCGCGATCGTGGCGCGGGCATACATCCCGCGAAGCACCAACGCCGGCACGAACACCGGCACGAACCGGATGGATAGGGCCTACGCCACGATCCTCCGCGGAGCGATCACCCGCGATGTGCTGCTGACGAGCGAGGCCTTCCTGGCGATCGGCGACACGCTTGTGAAGACAACCGACGAGGGCATCCAGCCCGATGGCAGCTTTCATCAGCACGGCGCCCAGCTCCAAAACGGGGCCTACGGCCTCACGTTCGCATCCGAGGCGGTGAATGTCAGCGCCTACGGCGCGGGCACGTCGTTCGCGCTGCCGGCTGACGGTAGTGCGGTGGTGGTCGATTACCTGCTCGACGGCCAGCAGTGGATGCTCCGCGGCACGACCTTCGATGCCACGGCGCAGGGCCGGGCGATCACGAGAACGAACAGCAAAAACCTCGGCGGCGGCATCATCGGCGTGATCGACGGGGTCAAGACGCTCACCCCGTACCGGGCGGCGGAACTGACCGCGATGCGCGACCGCCTGAGCGCCGCCAAGACGTCGGGGACGGCGGCGGCGGCGCTGGCGCTCGCCGGCCACCGCCATTTCTGGAACTCCGACTTCACCTCACACCAGCGGCCTGGGTTTTCGGCGACGGTGAAGGTTTCCTCCACGCGGACGCTCGGGCCGGAGTCGGGCAATGGCGAGGGGCTCCAAAACCTCCACCTTGCCGACGGCGTCAACCTGATCCAGCAGCGGGGCAATGAATACACCGACATCCAGCCAATCTGGGACTGGCGTCGGCTTCCTGGGACCACCACCGAGCAGGCGGCGTATTCGCTCAAGCCGCCGGTCGATTGGGGCGTGTCGGGGTCCACGGGATTCGCGGGAGGCGTGTCGGATGGTCGCAATGGGGCCACCGCGCTCGACTACGCGCAGCGAAACGTGAAGGCGCGCAAGTCGTGGTTTTTCTACGACGACGTCGAAGTGGCCCTGGGCGCCGGCATCGACGCCCCGTCTGCGACCGGCGAGGTTATCACCACGGTCAATCAGACGTTTCAGAAGGGCTCGGCTTTCTGGGTGACGACGTCCGGCGCGATCGGAGTGCTGGCCAGCGGCACCGCGTCGCGGAGCGACCTCTCGTGGGTGCTCCATGATGGCGTGGGGTACGTGTTTCCGACGCCGCAGAGCGTGACGCTGCGGGCTGCCGTGCAGAGCGGATCGTGGTCGGGCCTCAACACCGGTCAGTCGAGCGCGCTGGTAACGGGGAGCGTGTTCAGTCTGCAGGTGGGCCACGGCACCGCCGCCTCTGGCGGCACCTACTCCTACACGGTGCTTCCCGGGACCAACAGTTCGGCGATCAGTTCCTACGCGGCGGCGCCGACGGTCCGGATTCTCTCCAATACGCGAAACCTCCAGGCCACAAGGCACGACGGCATGGCCCTGATGCAGGCGGCCTTCTACGCGTCGGGGACGCTGGCCACCGGCAGCGGCACCACGCTCACGGTCAGGGAGCCTTCGCTGGTGATGCTCGACGAGTCGGCGGCCGCGACGAAGCTCTCGGTATCGAATCCCTACGGCCTCGCGACCACGATCCATGCCGATCTCGCGCGGGCCACGGCAGAGGGACCGGCCGAGTTCACTCGAATCACGATGCGGCTTTCGGGCAGCGATCAGGGAGGAGCGACGGTGAGCCGCGTGATCGACGAGCCCGCCACGCGAACGTTCGCCTTCCAACTCAGGGACGGCGCCAGGACGGCGGCGCCGCTCGCCTTCCAGTGGAGCTTCGAGGGGGCCGGCGCGGCCGATCGCCTGCAGAACACCGGCACGGGGGCGAATGCGACGCTCCAGGCCGTGGCCTATGGCAGCGAGGGGAGTACGGCCAGGATCGGCTATGGCATGGGACTCGACGAGACGACCACGGCCATGTCGCCGCAGCGGATTGGCCGGACCTCGACCACGGCGGGCGGCGCGCTGCTGGCGACCACCGGCAGCGTCGCCCTGCCAGCCGCGTTCACCGTCGAGGCGCTCATCCGGCCCGATCTGGTCGAGACCGGCGGTTCGATTGGCTACGCCGTGATGGCGGGCGGACAGGCCACCAACAACCGTGGCTACTTCATCGTCGGCCAGGAGGGGACGTCGTCGGACTCGCTGACAACGATCATCGGCGACAGCATCAGCCAGGCCGACAACGTGGGTCAGACCATTGCGGCATTCGTGCCGGGGCACTGGTACTACGTGGCCAATACCTACACCGTGTCGGGGTCGCAGACGACCATCAACAGCTTCGTCGCCAACCTGACCCTGAGCCAGACATCAGTCACGCGGGCGGTCACCTCGCAGGTCGCCAGCGGTAAGCCGCTGACGGCTGCCCAGATGGCGATCGGGGGCTACTTCGCGTCGGGCACCGCCCAAGAGGCGTGGTCGGGATCGATCGACGAGGTGTCGCTCTTCGGCCGCACCCTCACGGCCGCCGAGGTGCAGTCGCGGCTCGACAGCCTCTACCGGGCTCCGGATCAGGTGTCGTGGTCGGCCGCTGCCTCCGGTACCGCAATCGGCGGTAGTGGCACGTGGAGCACCGCCGGCATGCGGTGGGTCAATGGTACCGGGCGGATGTTGCCGGTCGCCACGTCGCGAGCCGTGTTCAGCGGGTCGGCCGGCACGGTGACCGTGTCGGAGCAGGTCGGTGCCACGGGCCTGGCATTCCAGTCAACCGGATACCTGCTCACCGGCGGCACGATCGCGTTCGCCTCCGGCGGATCGCGTCCGACCATCGACGTCGCGGCCGGCGTCACCGGCACGATCGCCGCCACGCTCTCCGGCTCATCCGGGTTCGTGAAGACCGGATCGGGCACGCTGGCGGTGACGAGGCCGCTGGCGATCACGGGCACCGCAATCGTGTCGGCGGGTCGGCTCGCAGTGTCGGGATCCGCCGCCGTGGCGCAGGCGGTGCTGTCGGTGTCGGCGGGTGCCGGCGTGATGCTGCCCGACGACCCGCTCTACGAACTCCGTGTCGCCGGACTCTCGATCGCCGACGGAGGCGGCCGCGTTGACGTGGGGCCGGGGACGGTCACGATCGGCGCCGGTGGCATCACCCAGGGGGCGCTCGTGGCCGACCTCGCCGCTGGCCGCGGAAGCGGCGACTGGAATGGGGCAGCAGGATTCGTGTCGCGGACCGCCACCGCCGCGATCAAGGATGGGCAGAGCCGGGGCCTAGGCTGGATCACGGCCAGCGACGGATCTCTCCGCATCTCGTTTGCCGCGCCGGGTGACACGAATCTCGACGGCTTGTTCGACATCCTCGATGCGGCCAACGTGTTTTCCTCCGGCAGCTTCGACAGCGGCATGGCAGCGACGTGGGGCGAGGGCGATTTCAACTACGACGGCACGTTGGACGTGCTTGACATCGCCGACTCGTTGGGCACCGGCCTGTTCGACGCGGGCGGCTACGTGCCTGGAGGATTGGCGGCAGGGCCGGTCGCCGCGGTGCCCGAACCGGCGAGCGGATGGCCGCTCGTGGCGGGGCTGGTTGCCGTCGTGGCGCAGGTGTGTCAGGGTGTCGGTTCCGCCAGACGAAGGAAATGATTGGTCGGTCGACGGGGCGACCGATCACTTCGTCTTGATGTCGATGTCGAACACATTCGCCCCGCTTTTGACCTCGTACGTCAGCGTAGACTCCGTGTTGTATTGCGGCGGCAGCGTTCGGCCAGCGTCGCCTCCGGTCACGCTCACGCGGTTCTTCCCGATCATCGCCCCGACCTTGCTGCCCGGCCGGATCACGCGGTAGCGGCCCTCTGCGTTGGTGGAACCCACGCCCCGGACGGCGTCTGACCCTTCCGGCACGAACGTCACAAACGCGCTCTGCAGAGGCTTACCGTCCACGAGCACTGTGCCCCTGACCTCGGCAAATCCACGGCCCCCGCAGCCCGCGACGGCCAGGAGGGTCATCACCGCCATGGCTGCCGTGCCGAGACACGCCGGCGACCAAATGGACGATGGGGTAGACGACTGACTCATCGGGTATCGCCCGTGACCGTGCCCTCGTTGCGGTGCGCCATGCCGAGGTGAATGACGGGATCGACATTTTCCTCCGCCCACCGCACCGAGCCATCCACGAGCATCATGTTGACCCCGCCGGGGTGCATGCTCGAGAAGATCTTGCCGTTGTTGTCGATGTCGGCAGCCGTGGGAGGTGAGTTGGCCAGCAGGAAGTTCAGGTTGATGAAAAACCCGTTGGTGTTGATCCGACCGATGATCCGCGCGGTCTCGTTCGCCGAATAGCCGGCCGCGTTGCCTGCCCCGACCCAGACGGCGGCGTAGTTGACCTTACTCCGCTCGCCGATGCACCAGGTCTTGGAGGTGCCGTCGGTGACGTCCTTGATCCGCAGCCCGAGCGGTCCGCGGCCCGGGCCCGACTTGGGGATCGCCCCGGTGGCCGTCGCCGCCTTGTCGGCCACGCCGAAGAGCATGCCGCCAGGATCGTGGGAATACTTCGGTCCGTAGTTGGGCACAAGGGAGGGGTCATCGCTGTTGCGGTTCGCCCAGCCGAGTTCGCCGCAGCTGCCAACGTAGTTGGACGTGGCGACGTCGAACGCCCCGCTGCCGAACCTGAAAAGCGTGTTGGGATTCGGGGCGTCGTCCGACGGGCAGCGATAGGTGGGGACCGCGGCCTGCAGGGCCGCTTTGTCGCCCGCCGAGGCCGACGCCACGAAAACCGTTGAGAGCTTGCGACTCGCAGGATCGAGCTGCGTGTAGAGCGATGACTGCTCCATGTAGGGCAGCAGGAACGTGCCCCAGCCCCAGACGGCGCCACTCGTCCAGAAGTGTGAGAAGCCAGCCGGGAAGGCCTTCTTCGCGTCGTGGTGGAGGTGCATCGCCATGCCAACCTGCTTGAGGTTGTTGGTGCAGGCGCTCCGCCGGGCTGCTTCGCGGGCCGTCTGCACGGCAGGCAAGAGCAGGCCGATAAGCGTGGCGATGATGGCGATCACCACGAGCAACTCGACGAGGGTGAAGGCAGAACGGTTGCGGTTCATGAGACGATTCCTCTCGCAAACGAACTCACTGACATCCGGCCGGCTCAATGGCTTGCCCGCCGACGGGCCATGACGAGGGCGGCGAGGCCGGCCGTCATCACTCCGCTCAGGACGAGCGTCGGCTCCGGAACGATCGACAGCATGCCGGTCGATTCCGCAAATGTGAGCGTCTGGCCGTTGCTGGCGCTGGCGCTCCATACGCCTCCGGCGTTGGTGAAGGTGAGGAGGCCGTACGAGCCGCTCGCCGTCACGCTCGCATACGAACCGGACGGCGTTCCATTGATGCCGAATAGGCCGAACGAGGTGTTGTCGGCGAACACGTCGGCAAACGACAGCGACAGGCCGCCGCCGTACGTCAGGGCCGACGCCTGGCTCACGTCGATCGCGTCGTAGGAAGCACCGCGATTGGTACCGCCAATCGCCAGCAGCGTACTGGCTGAGCCTGCCAGACTGAGCGACCCGAGTGTCAACGTGCCAAAGCCACCGACAGCCCCCGGCTCCAGCGTGCCAGCCATCGACACCGCACTGGAAATCGTGCCCGAGCCGCCAAGCGTCGCGCCGGCCGCCACCGTCACTCCCGAGGTGCTCGGCAGGAATGTATCGACGAGCAGTGAGCCGCTGTTGACGGCGGTGGCGCCCGAATAGGCCGTCGAACCGGTGAGCACGACAGTGCCCGGACCGTCCACGATGAATCCGCCGGTCCCCGAGATCACCGTGCTGCTGCCGACGGTGATCCGACGGCCGACCGAGGGGGCGAAGGTCCGCGGCCCGGCCCCAGAGAGCGCCAGCGTCAACGACCCGCCTGCACCACTTGTGCCCGTGATCGCCAAATCGGTGACGGAGTCATAGTTTTGAATGACGCCTCCCGTCCAGACAATCCGCCGATTTGAAGCCGCGTTAAACGTGCCCGTGCCGACGCCGATCGCCGCCGCAGCCAGCGTTCCGCTGGAGAGGTTGTAGGTGGAGGCGAAGGTGGGGGAGTTGGTGCCGAGCGTGGCACCGTTGGATCCGAATACCACCGTGGACGCCTTCACGAGGCCGCCGTTCTGGTTGAGCACACTCGTGATCGTCGGCGTGCCCGTCGAGCCCGACGAC
>QWPO01000151.1 GCA_003669255.1 Planctomycetota bacterium
CGGAGATCCTGGAGATCCTCGCCGCGGCCAAGCGGCGGCCGATCCGCCACGTGATGCTCAACACGAACGGCATCCGGATCGCCGAAGACTCCGAGTTCGTGGGCCGGCTCGCGGAGCTGCGGCCGGGCTTCGAGGTCTATCTGCAGTTCGACTCGCTCCGCCCCGCGGCCCTCGTGAACCTCCGCGGAGCCGACCTCACCCGCATCCGCCGGACGGCCCTCGAGAACCTGGAACGGGCCGGGATCTCCACGACGCTCGTTGTCGTGGTGAAGCAGGGCGTGAACGACGACGAGCTCCAGGCCATCGTCGATCACGCGCTGGAGTGGCGGTGCGTTCGCGGCGTCGTCTTCCAGCCCGTGCAGGATGCCGGCCGCAACGACGGGTTCGACGCCGCGACCGACCGATTTCCGCTCTCGGCCATCCGCCGGCGGCTCATCGACGCGGGCGGACCCTTCGGGGAGGGGGACATCATCCCGCTGCCGTGCAATCCCGAGAGCATCGCCATCGGCTACGCCCTGCGGAAGGGATCGACGATCGCCCCGGTGACGTCGTTCTTTCCGCGGGAGCTGCTCGTGGAGGCCCTGCCCAACGCGATCACGTTCGAGAAGTATCCCGACCTCCACAAGCAGGTGCTCGAGTTCTTCTCGCTGGCCACCACGGAGTGCAACAACGAGCGGAAACTTGCGGAGCTCCTCTGCTGCCTGCCGGAGGTGCCGCTGCCAACGGGCCTGGGCTACGAGGACACCTTTCGCGTGGTGATCGTGGAGTTCATGGATGCCCACAACTTCTGCCTGGGCCGGGTGAAACGGTCGTGCATCCACTTCGTGACGCCGGATGAGACGATCATCCCGTTCGAGACCTACAACCTCTTCTATCGCGACGCGGCCGCCCGGGCCAGGATGCAGCGGTCGCTGGAGGGCTCATGAGAGGAGTCGATGAATGCCTGCGTTGCAGACCGTGGAGCATGGCGGCCCAATGAGAGTCCTGGCGGTCATTCTGGGGACGTTCGTGGCCCTGTTCGGCCTCGTCTTCGGCGGGTGCGCGATCGCGATGGGGACCGCGGAGGTCTGGTACGGTTTCCCGAACAAGGGGGGGATTTTCTGGCTGGTGCTCGTGAACGTCTCGCTGGCGGTATTGCTTCTGCGAGCTGCCTACCGGCTCTTTCGTGGACCTTCCCGGCGACGAGAAGCCGACGAGGATGCTGTCGGGCCATAAATCCGCCGCCCTGCTCCGACATCACCGCCGATCGCTCCCGGAGGAGAAACGCATGAAGGCCCTTCTCGTCATCCTGTCATCGGCTGCGATCCTCGCCGCGGTGTTTTCCGGGGGCTGCTCGCTGATCTGGGTCGGCAGCTACCTTTGGCACGGGCCAAGAGGCGAGATTCGGGACCTTGGTCAGTTTATCGCCGCGTTGTCCGCTGGCGTGGGCCTCGTGGCAGCGGCAGTGATCGTCGCGAATGTTGGAACGTTGTTCGCGCTCTTCGGGCGTTCGTCGCCTCGGCTCCGCCTGATGGCTTGCCTGTTCGCCGTGGCCGACGTGATTTCGGCCGTCGCCGCGCTCGCGTGGCTCGTGTGGGCCGACTCGTGGACGTGGGCTCATCCGCCGTGGACGTGGCTGGCCAAGGCCGCGGCATGCCTCCTAGCGGTCAAGGGTGTTCTGATCTGGCGGCTAGTGGGCCGTGCTCCGCCACGCCCCGTCGAGTCGCAGGCCTCCGACCCGAGGCCGGCGTGAACGTACACGCGTGGTTCGACATCGCCGCCGCCACTGCCGCAGCGGCCATGACCGTCGCCTGCTTCTTCTGGCGGCTCAAGGACGCAGCCGCGCGGATCGACCAGGCGGGCTTCGGCTACGCCTTCGCCCTCGTGGCCGGCGCGGCCGCTGGCGGCTACGCAGCCGGCACGGCCAACCTCTGGCTCTCCGGCGAGCCGGGCGTGGCCCGCAGCATCGTGGGGGCGCTCGCCGGCGGAATCACCGCGATCGAACTCTTCAAGCAGGCCCGCGGCATCACCGGCTCGACGGGCATCATCTTCGTGCCGGCCTTCTGCACGAGCGTGGCCATCGGCCGCTGGGGCTGTTTCTATTCTGGTCTCACCGACCACACCCACGGCGCGGCAACGGCGGTCGCCTGGGGCCACGACTTCGGTGACGGCGTGCTCCGGCACCCGGTGCAACTCTACGAGTCGGCCGCGATGGCCGCGTTTCTCGTCTACGCCCTCACGATGCTCGCCCGCCGCGACCCATTCTTCCTCCGCAACGGCTTCTACCTGATGGTGCTCTGGTATGCGGCGCAGCGATTCTGCTGGGAGTTTCTCAAAACCTACGCCCCGGTACTCGGCCCCCTCAATCTCTTCCACCTGATCTGCCTCGGCCTCATCGCCTACGCCCTAACGATGATGACCAAGGAGCCACCCACCCAGCTCGGGGTCGCCCATGCCCCATGAGCCGGCCTCGCTGGTCGAGCGCAGCCAGGATGGCGAAGCGAGGCCAGCGCGGAGTGAGCGGATGCCACGACGGCATCCGCGAACGTCCGGCGAAGGGGCATGGGCGGCCCCGAGCGGCGCGGCGCACAGGTTGAAAACCTATGCCACGTGGCGAAGGGGCATGGGCAGCTCTGAGCCGCCGCGGGAGCCCAACGTGGAATGCCTGTGCAGGTTGACAACCTGCACCTACGTGGGAGCCCCGAGCCTCCCGCAGGTGCACCCCGAGCGGATAAGATGGCGTCTCCCAATCCCAGGAGACGCCCGCCCATGGTCCGCACCCCCAGTACGATGCTGCCGCTTGGCACGACCGCCCCCGACTTCGACCTGCCGAACGTGGATGGCCAGATGGTGGACTACGCCGCCGCCGCAGGCCCGAATGGTACGGTCGTGATGTTCATCTGCAACCACTGCCCATTCGTGAAGCATGTCGCCGATCAGCTCGCCATGCTCGGCCGCGAGTACGTGTCCAGGGGCGTCGGCTTCGCCGCCATCAGCTCCAACGACGTCTCTGCCCACCCGGCCGATTCGCCGGAGCAGATGGTCCGCGAGGCCGAGGATCGGGGGTACGTGTTCCCGTATCTCTACGACGAAACGCAGGAGGTGGCGAAGGCCTATCACGCCGCCTGCACGCCTGACTTCTACGTGTTCGACGCCGATCGGAAACTCGTGTACCGCGGCCAACTCGATCCCAGTCGGCCGGGGAGCGACGTGCCGGTGAGTGGTCACGATCTGCGTGCCGCCCTCGACACGCTCCTCGCCGGGAAGCCGCCGGTCGCAGCGCAGATTCCCAGCCTCGGCTGCAACATCAAGTGGAAGCCGGGCAACCACCCGCCCTACTTCAGCCCCTGACGACGTGGGCCACCTGCATCACCGGGGCTTGTCGCCACCGGGCCGCGAGGCGCCGCGATTGGCAAACTTGCCGATGTCCTGCGTGTCACCCGGCTCAAGCCGCGAGGCACGGAGATTCTCGCGCTGGATGGCCTCGTAGACCTCCTGGCGATGGACAGGGATCTCGGAAGGGGCGTTGATGCCCAGCCGGACCTTGTCTCCCCGGATGTCGACGATCGTGACAACGATGTTGTCGCCGATCATGATGCTTTCGTCGCGTTGCCTGGAGAGTACGAGCATGGCTGGTTCCTTCCTGATCCGTCGTGGAGGCGGCGCTCCGTTGCCGCCAGCCACTCATGATTATGCACTCTTTTTGAGTGAAGGTCGTTCGTGGGAAAGTTCGTATTGCAGTGGGAGGTCGCCGCTCGCAACGACTTGACGGCCCGTGCGGGCTTCGAGGTTGATAACGATCGGCGCTTTGAGATTGAGCGTGAGGCCTGTGCCGGTTTGTCCGACGACAACGACGACCTGTGCCTGCCGCATATCGGCAAGCGCCAGGGGGCTGAGTTCGCTGCGGGGGATTCGCACCTGGTACTCGGGAACGAACCGCCTCGGGCTCACGACGGCGAGGGCGATGTCGCCCCGGGTGGTGCTCTGGAGCCAGCCGAGGGCGTCGTTCGACGCGTCGGCGAGCAGAGCCCATTCGCGGCAATCCTCGAGGCCCGGCATCCCGCTGGGGAACCGGATGAGGTCGCTCGCCTCGACGTCGATGCAACCAAATCGTGTGGTGGTGATTCGCATGATACTGGCACTCCTTGCCCGATCCGTTCCGCTCGAATCCGCCCGCCAGGGCTGGTTTCCGACGCGGACTTGGCCGTTTCCCGACGGCTGTCTGCCGCGGGCCGGTCGAACTCCCGTTCGCCCCCTTGAGATCGGCAGGAGAGGCAGTTGGGGTTAAGAAAAAAGGTCTGGCGAAGAGAAGCCGGTGCAGCAGGGGGTGACGACGGCGGGTTTCCGGGTGGTCGCGGGCTTTTTGCCGCCGGCTTGACCCGCCCCTAAACTCCTCACAATCGATGCGATGGTTCGATCAGCCTACGGCTCCACGGGAAGCGTCATGCGTGAGACAGCAGTGATTCGTCTAGCGATCGTCGGTTTGGTGTTCCTCGTTGTGGGCTGTGCGTCTCGGCCGTACGAGCAGGACTATCAGAAGCGGGTCGCGGATTACCGCGGCCAAGCGGTCTTCGCCACGCTCTCGAATGATCCAACGGAGTTTGCCGGCGGCCGGCTGAGGCTTCGGCTTCCCTCCATCCTGGGGCTGCCGCAAGAAGACGACGGCACCAAGATTCGGGCGCGGCCGCCGTTCGTTCGCGATTTTCCCGGATACGCCGCCGCCTACGAGAAGTTGCTCGCGATGAACACCACGCAGCTTCCCGCGGTCCTGACCGTCGGCGTTGTGCCCGCTGCCGAACGACGTCACGGCGACGTGGAAAGGGCGATTCTGGAGCAGGTGCGTCGCGACGAAGCCTTTCCGAAGGCCGACTGGGAGCGGGGCAAATCCGTCGAGCCCGTGGCGGGTGGCCCGGCCATGTGGGACGTGCTCTCGCTGAGCGGCCAGCAGGAGTTCGAGAGCGTGGTCGCCGGCAATCCCGAGTACAAGAGGTGGCCAGGTCGCTGCGAGATCTGGGTGTCGGCCGACCCAAAGCAGGAGGCTTGTACCGTGCTCGCGCTTCGCGTGCCCGACGACGTGGCCAACCAGCTGCCGGTGCCGGTGGCGGAGATGATCGAGTTGGTGGCCCGCACGGTCGAGCCCGTGGCAGCTCCGGCGGAGGAGCCCGCAGTCGAGGCTCCGGCGAACTGAACCCCTGCGGTTACTGCCACATTGGCTGGGCCCGCCAGGCGGCAAGCGGCGCCAGCACGAGCAGCGGCATCCAGGCCCCGATGGAAGGGCTGAACGCATCACCGGTGACCAGCGAGTGCGAGCCCAGCACCGTCAGGAAGAAGATGACGGTCATGCCCACGCACAAGCCCACTGCGACAAACACGCCCCGTCGGCTCGGCCCGAGCACGAGAGGGATGCCCAGCAGCACCAGGGCCATGTCGAGCGCTGGGGCCACAAACCGTGAGTGCACACGCAGCGGGATTTCGGCAGGCACTCCCAGGCTGGGGTTACGGATCGCGCGCAGCAGATCGAGGGTCGAGGAATACTGGCTCCAGTTGGTGGAGCCGATGAGTTGCTCGAACGTGACTTCGCTGATCACGAAGCATTCCCGTGGCTCGAGCCAGGATGCGACCGCCCTCGATAACACCACTGGGGCACCGCCGCATTCGAGCGCCGGCAGACCGTCGATGTCGGCCGGCTCGCGGATGCCTCGGAGCAGATAGCCGGCAGGCCGATCGCCCACCGCCGGCTTGTAGAGCGCCTCCGCGGCCGTGATCTGCGGTCCGTAGCTGCTGAGTTGTGGCGGCATCAGCAGGCTCGGCTGATCGATCCGCGCCTTCATCGCCTGCGCACCGCGGCCTCGGAAGAGAATGTCCGTGCGGTTGTCGTACCGCGGCTCGAAAGGAGCGACAAACTCGCCCCTGAGGTCCTGGGCGTTGCGAGCGAACGCCTGCCGGATCCGGGGCAATACGAACTCGCGGTTGGTGGCGGCGAGGAGTGCCACCGCGGCCGAGAACACGAGGACCGGCCGGGCGATCCGCCAGCGGGTGGTGCCGGCCGCAAGGAGTGCGGTGAGTTCGTTGTGCCGCTCAAGCCAGGAGAGGGCGAACATGGCACTTGCGAGGGAGATCACCGGGCTCGTGGCATCGAAGAACCAGATCAGCCTGCAGCCATAGTACGACGCCAGCACCTTCGCCAGTCCGCCGGTCTCTGCGGCGTGCGAGAGGAACTCCTCCATGTTCGTGAAGGCGTCGAACACGAAGTACAGCCCGGCGAGGCTCACAAACACGACGACAAACGCGTGCAGTTGGGCGCGGGTGAGATAGCGGTCGATCAGCATGGGTGCTTGACTGGACCGCCGGCCTGCGGACGATGGACGCTCGTCCGGGGCCGGCCGAGGGCGGGTCGCGGAGGGTAGGGAGCGCGGGCGGCACCGTCAATCTGGGAAACCTCGCGAATGGCATGGTGGAACCTGCCTGGACTGGCACCCCTGATCGACCTCGTCTGCCCGCCGCGGTGTGCCTTCTGCGGTGCCGACCTGCCCGCGACGGCCGCTGGCGGGCCAATGGCGTGCGAGTCGTGCGCCGACGCGATCTCGAGCGACTCGATCCGCTGCGGATCCTGTGGCAAGCCCGTGTCGTCATCGGAATGCGGGTGCCGGGGCCGGCGCGGCGACTGGGACGGCATCGCCGTGCTGGCGTCGTACGGTGACGACGTCCGCGGGCAGGTGCTGCGCGCGAAGCGGCCTGCCGGCGAGTCTGTGGCTGCCGCGCCTGCCGGACTCCTGGTCGCGAAACACCAAGAGACGTTCACCGCTTGGCGGATTGAGACGGTCGTCCCCGTGCCGATGCACTGGAGGAGGCGGCTGGCCCGGGGGACGAGCGCGGCCGATGTGCTGGCGGCCGGAATCGCCCGCCGCCTGCGGCTGCCTCACCGCCATCTGCTCAGTCGTCGGCGGGCCACCCCGATGCAGAACGAACTTCCCTTCGATGACCGCCAGGGCAACGTTCGCGGCGCCTTTGTGGCGTCCCGCCGTGCGGCCGGCCGCCGGGTCCTGCTCGTCGACGATGTCACCACCACGGGAGCTACGCTGGCCGAGTGTCGGCGGGCCCTGGTGGAGGCGGGAGCCTCCGCCGTCTACGCTGCGGTGGTGGCCCGGGCCGATCGTGGCGGTGCCGAAGGAGGGCGGCCCTGAACGGCCCGCCGCCGAAGCTCCTGCGGCCGCTGTGTCAGACTGCTCCGATACCCACTGCGTTCGACATCCAGAGGGGGCCGACAGGCCCGGCTTCGATGACCACCAGCGTTCCCTTTCGCATTGGCACGAGGGCCAGCATGCTCGCCCGCACCCAGACAGGCTGGGTTGCCGAGCAGCTGCGGGCGCACGGCGTCGAGGTGAGCATCGAGGTCATCGGTACTCGCGGTGACGAGCGTCGCGATGTACCGATCGCCGCCATCGGCGGCGACGGCGTGTTCGTTCGCGAACTCGAACAGGCGCTTCTCGATGGCAGGATCGACGCGGCCGTGCACAGCCTCAAGGACATGCCGACGGCCGAGACGTCCGGGCTGGTGCTGGCCGGTATCCCAGCCCGGGCGACCCCATTCGACGCGTTGGTCGGTCGCACCGCCGGCCGTCTCGAGGATCTGCCGTCCGGAGCCCGTGTGGGCACGTCGAGCATCCGGCGGGTCGTGCAACTCAAGTCCCTGCGGCCTGACGTCGAGGTGGTCCCGCTTCGCGGCAACGTCGATACGCGACTGCGAAAACTCGATGCGGGCGAGTACGACGCCCTGATTCTCGCCGCCGCCGGGCTCGAGCGACTGGGGCTCGAACAGCGGATCACGCAACTGCTTGAGCCGCCGGTGTTCTGGCCGGCCGTGGCGCAGGGGGCGCTGGCGGTGCAGGTCCGGGCTGTCGATGCCACCGCCATCAACGCCGTCTCTTTCGTCGACGATGACGCGACGCACGCCGCTGCGCTGGCCGAGCGAAGCATGCTCAGTTCGCTGGCGGGGGGCTGTCTTGCGCCGATCGGGGGCTGGGCGAGGATCGGCGACCATGGCGGCCTCACGCTCGGTGGCTGCGTGCTCGATGTCGATGCGAGGAGCGGGGTGGTGTCCAGCATCACCGCCGAGGAGTCATCGCCACGGGAGGCGTTACGAACTGAGGCGGCGGCGCTCGGCGTGGTAGTTGCGCAGCGGCTCATCGCCCAAGGGGCCGAGACCATGCTGACTCACATGCGCACGAAAATTGCCTGACTGGCCTCACGAAGGTGAGCCTTCTGTGGCTGTTCGACACCGCTCAGGTGGAGGGTATGAGGCTTTGTCGATATGCATAGAATCTGCGTTCAAGAAGTTCTTCGCACCTCCAAGAGGGCTTCCGTGACTCCCCAGGAGGGGCGTTGTGACTCGGAGGGAAGCCGGTACGGTACACCCGGTTTGAGTTTCGGCAGTTGCGTGAGCGACCCGGTACCGTCTCGCGGAAGGTTAGGCCATATGGCGATCAAGGTAGTGATTGCGGATGACCACGAGGTGGTCCGGCGCGGGCTTGCCAGCCTGCTCGCCGGTTCTGAGGTCAAGATCGTCGGCGAGGCGACGACGGGCGACGAGGCTGTGAAGCTCACCAAAAAGACGAAGCCGGACGTCATCCTGCTCGACATCCGTATGCAGGGCAAGGACGGTCTCGCGGCTCTCGAGAAGATCCGTGCCGACATGCCGAGCGTACGGTGCGTGATGCTCTCCACGTTCGACAATCCCACCTACGTCGCCCGTGCCGTCGCCGCCGGGGCTCACGACTACATTCTCAAGGGTTGCACCCGCAGCGAACTGATCAACTCGATCACCGGCGCCGCGGCCGGTCAGTTGCCGATGCGGGCGGGCGAGTTGCGGCGGGTTGCCACCACGATGGCCAACCGCGTGGCCACAGCCGACCCCGACATCCCCCTCACGCAGCGAGAAACGCAGGTGCTCCGCCACATGGCACTCGGGCTTTCCAACAAGGAGATCGCCCAGTCGCTGACGATCAGCGTCGAGACCGTCAAGGAGCACGTCCAAAACATCCTCCGCAAACTCGCCGTGAGCGACCGCACGCAGGCCGCCGTCTGGGCCGTGCGACGGGGCCTTGTCTGATACGAGTCGCGTTGATGCTCTCGCATTCACGAGGCTCGGGGCTTGCTGGAGCGAGGCACGTGCTCAACGAGCGCGAGGATGGGCCTTGTCGAAGGCGTCGAGAAGGCGGCTGGTCGTCACGTGGGTGTAGATCTGCGTGGTGACCAGGCTCTTGTGTCCAAGGAGTTCCTGGACGCTCCGGATGTCGGCGCCGGCGTCGAGCAGGTGTGTTGCAAAGCTGTGCCGCAGGGTGTGCGGGCTCGCCTTGCCGGCGAGGCCTGCCACAGCCAGGTGCTTTTCCAGGAGCCGAGCGACGCCCCGCACGGACAGCCGTCCGCCGAACTTGTTGGTGAACAGCGGGCGGCTCGTGGCGCGGCCGCCGGCGGCTGTGGGCCGCGCCGCGAGCCAGCTTCTCACTGCCGCCTGGGCATGTGATCCCACGATGCCCAGGCGCTCGCGTCGCCCCTTTCCCCGGATGCGCACTGTGGCATTGCGAAGGTCGAGGTCGCCGTCGTCGAGGCTGACGAGTTCCCGGACGCGGCATCCCGACGAGTACATCAGCTCCAGGATCGCACGGTCCCGCAGGCCTCCCACCTGGCCCGGTCGTGGGGCCGCCAGCAGCTGAGAGATCTCGTCGCCGGTGAGAAACTTGGGGAGTTTCCGTGGCTTCCTCGGGCTGCGGAGCGGCTTGGCGGGATTGCCCCGCACCCAGCCCTCCCGCTGCCCAAAGGCATAGAAGCTCCGCATGCTGGCGAGCTTGCGGGCCACGGTGGAAGCCGCGTAGCCCGCGGCATGCAGGCCCGCGGCAAACCGTCGCAAGAGCACGCTGGAGGCGTCGCCGGGCGCCCGGCAGCCGGCCGAGGCGAGAAACTCTTCGAGTTGGAGGAGGTCCTCGCGGTAGCTCTTTACCGTGAGGGGCGAACCGCCACGTTCCGCCACCATGTGCCGAAGAAAACGCTCGGCCACGTCGCCGAAGGCCGTGCGATTCGGTGCGGCGCTGGCCATGGGCATCGGGCCCGTCGGCTCAGGCCAACCGGTCGGCACGCCGGCCGAACGGCAGCCGGGTCGGACGCGGTGTATTTTGCCGCACCTTCTGGCCGAGGACCGCGGCGTCGTACCACGAGAAACTCAGATCCGGGTTGGCGGCATGCCGCGCCAGAGCCTCAAGGGCCTGGTCGCGGCTGTCATCGTCGTACAGGAAGACGTAGCGTTCGCCCCCTTTGACGAGTGCGATCACATTGATGTCACGGGAGGCCATGAGAGTCCCCGGGCAGAACGCCGTGGCCGGACGACTGGCCACCCGTTAGGGTATCGGTCCGTTCCTGGCAGCGACCGCAGGGTTCCGCGGCGCGATCCCCAAGTCTCCGCGATCGGGCCAACCGCCCGCGAAAATGGGGCGATGTGGGGCTTCTCCGCACAACTCTGGGAAGGATGTGAGGGCCGCAGCAACTGCCGGGGCCCTCGACCTCAAAACAAGCTGGCGAAGTTTTTGAGCGCAACTGGCTCCCGGCTCCAGAAGGGCTCGCCGTAGCGGGTACCGATCATGCTGCCCCACCAGGCATCGGCGGCCGCCACGCGGTCGAGTGTGCCAAGGCCGTCGCCCCGCGGAGGAAACTGGCTCGCGTAGCAGTCGAGGCTCCGGCACTTGCTCTCCCACGTGGCCGAGATGTCGACCACAAAGGATGGCTGCCGGACCGCCTTGAGGTGCACGCAGCTGTAGTGATAGACCCGCTCGGGGTGCCATGGCTCGCCGGGGAGATCGCACTTGGTGAGTTTTGCCCAGAATCGCGCGGCCTCTACCAGCCTGGTGGCGGCGACGTGGTCGGGGTGCGCGTCAACCCAATGCGGGGCGAACAGCCAGCGTGGCCGAGCCATGCGGATGGCCCCTGCAAGCTGTCCGCGGGCGGCGAGCGTGGCCCGCAGTCGGCGGTTGGGCAGTCCCAGGTTCTCCCGCCACGTCACTCCGGGGGCGGCCGACGCGGCGGCCGTCTCGCGGCTCCGGATGTCGACCGACCCCCGCGGCGTCGGCTCGCCGTCGGTCAGGTCCAGGATGCCCACCGACATGCCCTCGCGGAGCATGAGCGAGATGGTGCCACCCATGCCGAGTTCGGCGTCGTCGGGATGCGGGGCGATCACGAGGGCATCGAGCATGCCGGGGCTCCGTGTGGCTGGAGCCGCAAACCTTGCGGGCGGCTCGGAAGGATGATCATACTTTCGCCGCCGATGACTGCGCCCCCACACCGATCCCCCGCCTCGTCCTCGACGGCCGATCTGTTCGCCGCCGCCTGCGGTCACGCGCGGCGCACGGCCGTGCTTGGCAGCGTTGAGTCGCTGCTCGGCTGGGACGAGCAGACCATGCTCCCCAGGGCCGGCGGTCCTCATCGCGCCGACCAGGCCACCGCCATGGCCGCGGTCGTCCATGGGCTGCGGACTGACCCGACCCAGGCCGAGCGGCTTGCGGCCCTGGCCGCTTCACCGATGGCGACCCGGGGAACGCCACAGGAGCGGGCCGCGCTCCGCCTGCTCAAGCACGACGCCGACAAGCAGTCTCGGCTACCGGTGAGGCTGGTTGAGGAGTTGGCCAGGGCCGCCGTCGAAGCCCAGCAAGCCTGGGTCGAGGCGCGGGCCTCATCGACGTGGTCCGCGCTCCGGCCGCATCTCGTGCGGATGTTCGCGCTCAAGCGGGAGCAGGCGGCCTGCCAACGGCCCGACCTGGATCCGTACGACGCCCTGCTCGACGACTACGAGCCTGGGGCCCGCTGGCAGCGTCTCGCGGAACAGTTCGCGCCGCTCCGCGCCGCCGTCGTGGATCTCGTCGGAGAATGCGGCACCGCCATCCGCCGGCCGGATGAGTCGATCCTCACCGAGCGACTCTATCCCGTGGAGTCCCAGCGGGATTTCGTTCGCGAGGTGGCGGGACGGATCGGATTTGATTTCGGCCGCGGCCGGCTCGACACGACGGAGCATCCCTTCTGCACCACGCTCGGCCCCGACGACTGCCGGATCACCACGCGGTGGAACGAGCGGTCGCTGCCCACCGCACTGTTTGGAGTGCTCCACGAGGCTGGTCATGGGCTCTACGAACAGGGCCTCTCCCGCGAGTGGTATGGGCTGCCTCCCGGCGAGGCCGCCTCGCTCGGCATCCACGAGTCGCAGTCACGGCTCTGGGAGAACCTCGTGGGACGGTCGCGGCCATTCTGGGAGTGGTGCTTTCCTTTGGCACGAAAGGCATTCCCTGCCGCGCTCGATGATGTTGATGTTGACCGGTTTCGCGAGGCACTTCTGGCGGTACGCCCGTCATTCATTCGGGTCGAGGCCGACGAGGTCACCTACAACCTGCACGTGTTGCTCCGGTTCGATCTCGAACGCGCCGTCGTGCATGGCGACCTGGCAGTGGACGACCTGCCGGCCGCATGGAACGACCGGTTCGAGCGAGACTTTGGCATGCGGCCGCCGGACGACGCCCACGGTGTGCTCCAGGACATCCACTGGAGCGCGGGCCTGATCGGCTACTTCCCGACCTATACGCTCGGCAACCTCTTCGCCGCGCAGCTCATGGAGGCGGCGCGGCGGGCGGTTCCCGATTTCGATGACCAGATGGCCGCCGGCCGGTTCGTCGACCTGCTGGAGTGGCTTCGCCGGGAGGTGCATGCGTTCGGCCGCACCCTGGAATCAGAGCCGCTGGTGGAGCGGGCGACGGGTGGCTGCGTCTCGGGAGACTGGCTCGTGCGGAGCCTCCGCGACCGCTATGGGCCCGCCTACGGCCTCTGACCGCTGCCCGCCCGCGGGCGGCGCCCCGCGGGAATCCCGCTGGTACAATCGTCGCCGTGGAGTGGGAGGCCCCTCCTTTCTGGCGTGCGATTTCTCTGAAGACGAGATCCCGGAGCGCGAGCGATGGCTGACGACGGCAAGGACCACGGCGACGACCACGAGACGAAGAGCGAAGGCTTTGATCCCTGGGCCGACCTCGAGGCGGAGGGGGCTGCCGATCTGGGGGAGGGGTCTTCGCTCTCCTTTGACGATGCCTCGCTGGATGCGGGGCTCGATGTTCCGGCCGACGAACCGGCAGCAGAGAGCGGCACGGCCGACGAAGCCTTCGTCACCGAGGTCTCGGCGGATGGTGAGGCGGTGGAGGACGACGCCTTCGTGAACGCATGGCTCAACGAGCCGACCGAGGAAGCAGCCCACTCGACCCCGCTCTCCGTGTTCGCTCCGGATGATCTCTCGGATGTCGGCGGGGCGGTCGGCGGCGATGCAGCTGAATCGGATTGGCCCGGCGATCCTTCGGCAATCGAGATCGGCACCGGGCAGTCGGGCGTAACGTCGGCGAGTGACATCGACGGGATTGGGTTCGGGGTCGCCGACGCTCTCCTCTCGGAACCGACTGGCGAGGAGCCTGTTTTCGACACGGCCTCGTTGGACGATGCGGACTCGGAGGGTGTCGAAGCGGTTGCCTTCGCAGCGATAGAAGGCGACGAACCAGCCGAGGAGACCATCATCGACTTTAGCACTGCCGCCGCCGCTGCCACGCTGGCCGCAGCAGCCGCGGACGGCGACAGCGTGGCCGTTGCCACACAGCCCGGTCCAGCAGCCGACGGTAGGCCGCGAAAGCGTGGGCCGCTCCGGCAACTGCTCGGCGTGGTGCTTGGGGGCTTGCTGGCGATCCCGGTCGTACTTGGCATTCTGATCGGCCTGATGTGGATGGGATGGAGTGACACAGCCGGGATTCGCAGGCTGATTCCCGAGCAACTCGCGTTCCTTCTGCCCCAGGCGAGAAACCCCGTCGCGATGGGCACCACGGGCGGGCCAGACCTTGGTACGGCGGCTTCGCTCAACGAACTTCCGGTCCTGGCTGATGAGACTGGAGCTGTCGCGGATGAGGTGCCGTCGTCGTTGCCGGACTCGGAGCCTGCAGCTGACGCAGTCGTACCGCCAATCGTGACCGAGGAGCCGGTCGTGACCGGGGAGCCAGCCGCGACAGAGACGGCATCGTCGTCGGATCCACTTGCCGCGGTGTCCGCCGAGCCGGCGCTGACGGAGGAGCCAGGATCGCTGGTTGCCGACGACGGAGCGGTGACCAGCGACCCGTCGCCCGCCGCCGACCCGTCCGTCGCCGATCCGCCCGCCGCCGTTCTCGCTGAGCCGTCCTTCGATGACCTCGCCGCGATCTCCCCGCCCGCGACCGACGATGTCGCTCCAGCGACGGCCGTGGCGCCGCCCGCTGCTGCTGTCCCCGTCGTGCCGGAGCCGGAACCGCTCGATCTCGGCGGCCTCGAGGCAGCGGTTGCGGAAGCCACGGCCGCTCTCGACGCTGTGGAGGCGGTGGCCGATCCCGCCGACCCGGTCCGCAAGACGCTGCTCGTGGACTGGTACAAGCGGCTCGCGCGGGTCGCGCAGGAACTCACCACGCTCGAGCATCTCGCGGCCGATTCGGGGCGGCCTCTCTCGGCGACTCCCGCCGTGGCGGCCGAACTCGGCGGTCACATCCTCGCCACACCAGCTGTCGCCGACGACCTCGCACGGCTGGCGCGGAACTGGCTTACCTACTCCCGCCGCGATGGTGACGGTGTCGTGATGCCGGCCACGTTCTCCGGCGCGCGTCGCGTCGGGCCTTACTGGTGCTCCCGTGTATCGATCGCAGAGGCCGGGGGTGCATCCCGCGAACTCTCCGTGATCTCGCGAATCGAACCGGTCGCCCTGCCGGGCGATGCGGTGATCGTCATGGGGCTGGTGATGGACGGAGGCGTGCTCTGGGCGTCGGAGTTGCTGTCGGCATCGGCGGCCTCCAAGCCGGCCGCGGTCGCTGAGCCCGATCCGTTCAGTCAGCCGGGCCCGTGAGCCCGTCTGTGCTTCCGTCGCCGGAACCTCCTGCCTCGGCCGCCGACATCGCGCGGCAGGTGGCCGCTGGGCGGGTGCTGGCGGCCGATGTGCTGGCGGCATCGCTGCGACTGCACGAGGAATGGGCGTCGCGGCTCAACGGGCTCGTGCAGCTGCGGCGCCGCGAAGCGGAGGCTGAGGCGACTGCGATCGATGACACGATCGCGAAGAGGGCGTCGGGCGCCGGGCCCCTGGCGGGCGTGCCGGTGAGCGTGAAAGAGTGCTTCGCCGTGCGTGGGCTCGCGACGACGCTCGGTATTCTCAGCCGACGCGGTCTCGTGGACGGTGAAGACGCCGAAATCGTTCGCCGCGTTCGGGCCGCCGGGGCCGTCGTGATCGGCAAGGCCAACGTTCCGCAGGCGATGTATCTCCACGAGACGGATAACCCCGTGTGGGGCCTGACACGGCATCCGCTCGACGCGACGCGTGGTCCTGGCGGCTCGAGCGGCGGGGATGCCGCCCTGGTGGCGGCTGGGGTGGTGCCGCTTGGTATCGGCAACGATCTCGCCGGCAGCCTGCGGCAACCTGCGAACGCGTGCGGCATCGCCGCGATCATGCCGCGGACCGCCGCGCTTGGCGAAGGGGGAGGATTCGACACGCTTCCTGGCCTGCAGGCAGTCCGCCCCCGCGCCGGCTTTCTCGCCCGGACTGTCGACGACCTCGGACTCGCCATTGCCGCGATTGGCGCCGCTTGTCCGGCGGCCGTGGTCCCGTCAAAACCGCGGCGGGTCGCGTGGTGGGATGACACAGGCCCAATCCCACCGTCACCCGCCGTCTCTCGCGCCGTGCATGAGGCGGTGGCACGGCTCGAGTCTCACGGGCTCGAGGTTGTCCGTGTGGCCGGTGACATCGCCACTGAGGCGGCCTGGCTGCTGCTCGGGATCGTGGCCGCCGACGGTGGCGACGACGTGCGGAGGCTTTTCGCCGGAAGTCGCCCTACGAAGGGCGTCGGGAAACTCCTCGCGATCGCCCGCCTGCCGCGTCGCTGGCGGCCGTTTGTGGCGGCCGTGCTCCGGCTCACGGGCAACAGGAGCGAGGCGGAAGGCGTGCTGCGGACAGGCCGACGCACACCGGCGGAACGTGCGGGCCTGATCGCCGCCCGCGACACCCTGGCGACGCGGTTCTCTGCGGCCGTCACTGGCTGCGATGCGGTGGTCTGCCCCGTGTCGGCGGTGCCGGCGCTTCGCCAGGGGAGCGCGGCCCGGCTCGTGCTCGCTGCGGCGCCATGCCTGCTGGCCAACCTGTTTGACCTGCCAGCCGGTGCCGTGCCGGTGACGACCGTTCGGACTGACGAGGAGCGGCACCGCCCGTGGAGCCTCGACCCAGTGCTCCGTGCCGCCGCCGCCACCGATCGTGGCAGCGCCGGCCTTCCCGTCGGCGTGCAGGTGGTCGGCTGCCCGGGACGCGACGAGGCCACCGTGCTCCACGTCATGCGGCTGATCGAGGCCGGCCGTGAGCGGCCTACGCGTTCATGCGGGCCGCGATAACGCTCGACATTCGGTCGATGGCGAGCACCTCGCAGGCCGCGCCTGCGTCGATCGCCGCCTTCGGCATGCTGAACACGACGCTCGTCGCCTCGTTCTGCGCGATCGTGTGCCAGCCGCGCGTGCGGAGCTTCATCAGCCCCCTGGCTCCGTCGCGGCCCATGCCCGTCAACAGGACGGCAGTGCCGGTCTGCGGCCAGTAATCGGCGACGCTCTCAAAGAACACGTCGACACTGGGGCGGAAGAAGACGTCGCGGGGTTCCTGGCGGTATTCCAGCGTGCGGGCCTTGGTGAGCACGAGGTGGTCGTTCGTGCCGGCGAGCAGCACGTCGCCAGCCAGCGGCTGCTGGCCGTGCTCCGCCACGCGGACCGCTCGGCCCGTGCGGTCGCCGAGCCACTTGGCGAGCCCCGGTGCAAAAGCCACATCGACATGCTGCACGATGACGACCGCGACGTTCCAATCGTGGGGCAGCGGGAACAGAAGGTCGGAGATCGCCTTGGGCCCTCCGGTGGAAGCCCCCACCAACAGCAGCCGGGGAGGCGACGTCGAGGCCGCGGCTCGGCGGGCCCGCCGGGGGTCGGCGGTCGCCCCCACGAGTTTGGCGATCGTGCCGATCTTTTCCACGAGCGCACCGGCCCCGGAAACCTCGCCTGCGGGGCCAAGCATCGGCGTATCGACCGCGTCGAGGGCTCCGTAGCCCATCGCGTCGTACACCAGGGAGATGTTGCCGCTCACGGTCGCCGTCACCACCAAAATCGCACACGGGGCGGTGGCCATGATCTGGCGGGTGGCCTGCGAGCCGTCCATGTGCGGCATCAGTAGGTCCATCAGGATCAGGTCGGGACGGTCGCGCTTCGCCATCGCGATCGCCTCGACGCCGTCGCTCGCCGTCCAGACCACCTCGTGGTCGGGCAGGCTGTCAACCACGCGCCGCAGAGCTTCGCACGCCGCCTTCAGGTCGTTGACGATCCCGATTCGCATGGGCCGTTCCTACGCCGTTGCCTCGCCGATCAGATCGATGATCGTATCGACGAAGGTCTCATCGTGGAAACTGCTTTTCGTGAGATAGCGGTTCGCCCCGGCATCGAGCCCGCGGAGCCGGTCTTCCTCCCGGTCCTTGTAGGAGACGATCACGACGGGCGTTTCCCGGCGGGCCGGGTCGGCCTTGATGAGTGAAACCAGCCCGATTCCGTCCATCCGAGGCATGTCGACGTCGGTCACGACGAGGTCGTAATGGGTGCCGCGGATCGCGTTCCAGCCGTCCATGCCGTCGACGGCGACGTCGACCGTGAAGCCGCGGGCCTGGAGAAGTTGCCTTTCGAGTTCGCGGACCGTGATCGAGTCGTCCACCACGAGGATCCGCTTTCGCTGGCGGGCCTGTTCCGCCATCCGCTCGAACTCGACCCGCGAGAGTCGGCGGCCCATCAGCACGTTGTCGATCGAGCGGACGAGATCCTCGACGTCGACGATCAGCACCGGGTCGCCGTTCTCCAGGAGCGACGCGCTGTTGACGTCGGGCACCTTGCCGAGCCGGGGGTCGAGGGGTCGCACTTCGAGGTCTCGCTCGCCCAGGAAGGAGTCGACGATCATGCCGAACTGCTGTCCCCGGTCGCTGATCACCACCACGGGCATCGGATCGGCCGGAGGCTGCCCCGTCGTCTCGAGGATCTGGGCGGCCATCACCAGGCCGATGGAGACGCCGTCACGGTCGAAATACTGGCGGCCCTCCACCGTGCGGATGCTGGCGGCCGGACAGAACAAGATCTGGTCGATTCGCGTCAACGGGAAGGCGTAGGGCTCGCCGCCGATCTGCACGAGGAGCGCACGGATCACCGACATCGTGATCGGAAGCTGGAGCGTGAACGTGGTCTGGCGGCCGGTCTGGGTGGCCACCCGAACGCTGCCCCCCACGTTCTTGACCATGCTCTGCACGACGTCCAGCCCCACGCCGCGGCCCGAGATCTCGGTGACCTGGTCCTTGGTGGAGAAGCCGGGCAGGAAGAGGAACTCGAGCAACTCAAGCTCAGTGAGCTGATCAGCGACCTGGCGGGCGACGAGGCCGCGGGCCACCGCCTTCGCACGGAGGTGTTCGACGTCGATTCCCCGGCCGTCGTCGGTGAGTGTGATCTGGAGCATGCCGGCGCGGTGACGAGCCTCCAGACGGATCGTGCCGGCCGGGGGCTTCCCCGCCGTCTCACGGTCGGCCGGAAGCTCGATACCGTGGTCGAGCGAGTTGCGGATCAGGTGGGAGAGCGGGGCCTCGAGCTTGTCGAGGATGTCACGGTCGACGCCCGTCTGCTCGCCGCGGACCTCGAACCGGACCTGCTTGCCGAGCGTGCGGGCCACGTCGCGGACAAGCCGGGGAAATCCGCGGATGCCGTCGGCGAGCGGCCGCATGCGGCTGACGATCACCTCGTGGTGGAGCCGGTTGGAAAGGTCCTCGTTGCGGCGGGCAAAGCTCTCGAAGTCCTCGACGTGCCGCGTGAGCGCCGCGAGGGCGGCATCGGAACGCTCGCGGATGGTCGTCAGCATCGCGGTGATCGTGCCGGGCACGGCGATGTCACCGGCCTTGAGCTTCTCGTCGAGGGCAGCGATAGCGTCGCAGATATCAACTTCGGATGCGCGGAGTTGCAGAAGCGAGTCGACGAACGGCCTGAGTTGCCGCGTTTCCACCAGTGACTCACCGGCGAGGCCGACGAGACGCGTCAGGCTGTCGGCCGAGACTCGGACCACGCGGTCGGCCTGCTCGGCCGGCCGCGTGGCCGGGGCCGGCGTGTCGGTCGGTTTTGCGGCCGTCGCTGGGGCGGCGACCGAATCCGCGGCGGATGTCCCACCCGGCAGGCCGGGCGGCGTCTTGGCCGGTTCCGGTGCCGGCACCTGCGTTTGCACCGCAGCCTGATCGGCGACCATCGTGCCGAGATCATCGACGAGCCGCTCGGCCCGGCTCGGCCACTCGCTCGCCGGTGAGAGGGCGTCGTCTGACTTGGCGATCGCTGACAGGAAGTCAATGCCCGCCAGGATGCGGTCGGCGTGCTCCGGCTTCACACGGAAGGTTCCCTTCCCTGCGCCGACGAACACGTCTTCGAGCGCGTGGGCGACGCGGACGGCGGGGTCGAGCCCCACGATGCGGGCCGCACCCTTGAGCGAGTGCGCCGCCCGCATCATCGACTCCACGGTCTCAGGTGACCGCTCCAGCTCCTCGATGGCGAGCACGCCCGCTGAGAGGACCGCCGTCTGGCTCTCAGCTTCCAGCCGGAAGAGTTCGAGCATCGAGAATCCGCTCAGGTCGTCAGCCACGGCAGCCTCCGCTCATGACGACACCGCCTCGCGCAAGGCCTCGAAGAGGCGAACCTCGTCGAGGAGCGCGACCGTGCGATCCTGCCACTCAAAGAGCGCCGACGAGCAGCGGGCCGCCGCCTGACTCACCGTCGACGGCACGGGCCGGAGATCGGCCTTGCCGACCCGGTGCACACCAGCGACCTCGTCGACGCCCACGACCAACCGCTCCGCCGTCGGGCCAGACGCACGCTCCAGCACGATCAGTCGGCCGGCACCGTCCGCGGGGCTGCCGGCCTGAGGCGGTGCCGCTTGCGGGCCACCCGGCAGCCCGAGGACCGCATGGAGGGACACGCAGAGCTGCAACTGCCCGCGGACGTTGACGATGCCCGCGAGCGCCGTTCCCGAGCGGTGTGGTACCGAATGGAGCATGCGAGAAGGTGTCACCTCGACGAGCGCCGCCGTTGGCAGCGACAGCCACTCGTGGTCGACGCGGAACACGAGCACGCTGGTCTCGGCCGCCCCAGCCGTCTCGGCCGGTTCCTCCAGGATCGCCTGCCAGGCGTCGAGGTAGCCCTCCGGGGCGGGTCGGTCGAAGAACGACCTGGCCGCGTCGGCCAACACCGGGCAGTTGCGGCAGTGCACAAAGGCCTGCAGCTCTGGACAGCTGCGGTCGCCGGCGACGCCGATCACCCTCCAGCACTCGGGCATCGGTGCGGTCACGGCCGGCGTCTCATGGCGTGCGCGGTCGATCATGACGACGACTTCCTGGCGAAGGCGCGGGCGGCAGACTGCCGGTACGTTTCGGCCATGCGAGTATCACCGCGTTGCCGCGCGAGCAGGGCGAGGGCGAGGAGCGCCTCCTCGTTGGCGGCGTCGAGGTAGAGCGTCTTGTGGAGGCAGCCCTCGGCGCGGTCGAGGTCGCCGAGCGATTGGTGCAGCATGCCCATCAGGAAGAACAACTCAGGTGATGGGGGCAGGGCAGTGCGGTGCCGCTCGCAGAGTTCGAGGGCCTCGAGGTGTCGCCGCTCGTTGGCGAGCGCCCCTGCCTGCTCGAGCACGCTGCTGAGTGTCGGCGGCTGTTCAACCGGACGGCCGGGAGCAATCTGGGGTGCGGCAACGAGCGGCGGTGCCGTGGGCCGCGCCGGGGCACGAGGCTTCGCAGCGGCCGCGGGGGGAGTGGCTTGCCGGGCGTCGGCAGGCCCGCTGGTGGAGGGCAGGTGAACGCCGCGGCGGAGGGCGAACAGCGAGGCAGCCCCGGCGGGGATCCAGTCGCCCCTGAGGATCGGCGGCTCAGCCGCGCCCAGCACCAGGATGCCGTCGTTTCGGAGCAGACGGTTGAGCGTCCGCTCCATCTGTCCCCGGGCTTCCGCCGTGAGGTAGATCAGGAGGTTGCGGCAAAAGACGACGTCGTACCCTCCACGCTCCGCCATGGATCGGTCGTCGAGGAGGTTCGCCCAGTCGAACCTCACGCAGCGGCGAACCCGGTCGTCGAGCACGGCCGTCGAGCCTTCCGTGCGAAACCAGCGGTCGCGAAACGTGCAGTCAGCATTCCGGAACGCGTTGGCGGAATACCGTCCACGTTGGGCACGCTCCAGGGCGGCCCGGCTCACGTCGACGGCATCGATGGAGAACTGCGTCGGCTGGAGGCCGGCATCCAGCAGCGCCATCGCGACGGAGTAGGGCTCCTCTCCCGATGCGCATGGGGCGCAGAGAATCCGGACCGGCGACCGCCCGGGAAGCGAGGCGAGCGTGACGGCGACATCGGCCACGAAGTTGAAGACCTGGCGGTCGCGGAAGAACCAGCTCTCGGCGACGATCACGTCCTCGACCAGCCGGTCGCGTTCGGCGGGGTCGGAACGCACGGTGGCGGCGTAGGCCTCGGGGTCGCCGACTCCCAGCGCGTCCATGCGGCCGCGGATCGCGCGGGCGAGCGACGGCGTGCCGATCGTGGAGGCATCCAGCCCGATCCAGTTCCGCAGCAGGTCCACGGCGGCGTCGATGTTCATTGCGGCACCGTCGGGCTCGCGGGAAACAGGCCGGAGGAGACGTCTCCGGGCAGGAGTTTCTCGACCTCGAGCAGCTGGATCGTACGTCCGCTGATGCGGAGGATGCGTCCCAGAAACGGGGCGCTGCCGAACGCGAGGGAAGGCAGCGAGGCCTCAGCCTCCTCGGCGGA
>QWPO01000186.1 GCA_003669255.1 Planctomycetota bacterium
CGGTCGCAATGAGGAATACCCGCATGACGATTGGATCCTGAGGCGACCGCTCCGGGGCCGTGCCGATTTGACGATACCATCGTCGCCGCGGCGGGCAACGTAGCCCGCCGATCCCCGTCGGTTTGTCGACCACGCAAGGTCGTCGTACGATAACTTGCCTGTGTGAGAAGCCCTGGCTTTCTGTTGACCGCCATCCGCCATGGCCACCACCGATTACCTGATCGTCGGCGGCGGCATCATCGGCGTCTCGATCGCCCGCGAACTCAGGCGGCGGCACCCCGACCTCTCGGTCACGGTGCTGGAAAAGGAGCCCTCCTGTGGCCGCCACGCCAGTGGCCGCAACTCGGGCGTGCTTCATGCCGGTTTCTACTACACGGCCGACTCGCTCAAGGCCCGCTTCACCCGCGACGGCAACCGGGCGCTGGCCGCGTACTGCGACGCGCGGGGGCTGCCGATCAATCGCTGCGGCAAGCTGGTGGTGGCCCGCAGCGCCGCCGACCATCCCCAAATGGATGAACTGCTCCGCCGCGGGGCCGCCAACGGCGTCGCCCTCGAGAGCATCAGCGAGGCCGATGCCAAGCGGATCGAGCCACGGGTGAAGACCTGCGAGCGGGCGATCTGGTCGCCGGCCACGGCCACGGCTGATCCGGTCGCGGTGCTCACCGCGATGCGGGAAGACGCGGAACGGGAGGGCATCACCTTCGCGCTGGCCGACGGATTCCGTCGCCGCCGGGGCGGCGAGGTGGAGTCGGCGAGGACGACGTGGCGGGCGGGCTACGTCGTCAATGCGGCTGGCCTCCACGCCGACCGCATCGCCAGGCAGTATGGATTCTCGCAGCAGTACCGCATTCTTCCCTTCAAGGGTCTCTACCTGTATGGCGACGATGCCGGCGGGCACTTTCACACCAACATCTATCCGGTGCCCGACCTGCGAAACCCGTTTCTCGGCGTTCACTTTACGGTGACCGTGGACGGGCACGCCAAGATCGGCCCCACGGCGATCCCGGCCTTCTGGCGGGAACAGTACTCGGGCCTCTCGGGCTTCGACGCCCGTGACATGGTCGAGATTGCGGCCCTGCAGTGCGGATTGCTGTTCTCGGCGGGCTTCGAGTTTCGGCGACTCGCGATCGAAGAACTCCGCAAGTATCGGCGGCGGCGTCTCGTGGCGCTCGCCGGCGAACTGGCCGCCGACGTGAAGCCCCAACACTGGTGGCGATGGGGCCGGACCGGGATCCGGGCCCAACTGCTCGACGTTCGCACGCGAAAGCTGGAAATGGATTTCGTCATCGAGGGCGACGACCGCTCGATGCACGTGCTCAACGCCGTCTCTCCGGGTTGGACCTGCTCGCTGCCGTTCGCCGCATACGTCGTCGATGCCATCGAGAAGTGTTGATGGCCATCCCCCACGACATCAGGGCGGGCAAGGACGTCCGCTACATCGCCGCCTGGCCGAGCACCTTTCGCAGCGACGTCATCGCGATCTCCCCGAACTGCCGCGGTGGCACCCGCCAGAGCGCGGGATTGTGAAGTTCGACCGCGACGGCACCTGCGTAGTCGATCTCGCGGAGCCGGGCCACGAGGTCGTCTGGTGGCGATGTGCCCTCGCCCGGCAGGATGCGATCGGCGTCGGCCGCCATCTCGCGGGGCACGTCGGCGATGTCGCAGAGTTGCACGTGGGCGAGATTCTCCTTCGAGAGCAGCCAGAGGTCGAGCGGCTTGCTCGGGCCCACCGTGTAGTGAAACCAGTCGAGACAGAGGCCAAGGGCCGGTGAACCCACCTGCTCGATCACGGCCACCGCCGACTGGAGATTGTTGGGAAAACTCGCCCGGGCATCGAACTCGAGGGCCAGCCGCACACCCGCATCGGCCGCCCGGGCGGCGGCGTCGGTGAGACTCACCGACAGTCGGCCCAGATCCTCAGACCCGAGCGGCCCGAAAGCGTCGCCCGCGATCACCAGCACCGGAATGCCAAGGTCACGGCAGAGCCCCAGCCGCTCGTCAAAGTGCCGCCAGTGCTCGCGACGGGCTTCGCCCTGACTCGTGAGCAGGCCTCCCTGAAAGCTGGCGGCGACCGGCGTGATGCCGGCGGCCACGAATCGATCCCGCAGGGCAGCCATGCCGTGCTCGCCGATGAAGGCGTCGGCGTGGCCGAGCCAGACGTCCACCGCGTCGACGTGGCCGGCCATATAGTCGTCAAGCACCGTGCCAAGCGACGCCTCGAGCGAACAGACGGTGGCGATCGCAGGCTTCATGCCAGCTTGTCACGGAGGAGATCGACCACCTCGGCGATCGGCACGCGGCTTTGCACGAGCGAGTCGCGGTCGCGGAGCGTGACGGTCTTGTCGGTGAGCGTCTGGCCGTCGATCGTCAGGCACCAGGGCGTGCCGGCCTCATCCTGCCGGGCGTAGCGGCGGCCCACGGCCCCCTTTTCGTCGTACTGGCAGGCCATGTGCGGCTTGAGAGCGCGGTAGAGGTCGATCGCCACCTCCGGCATCCCGTCCTTTTTTACCAGCGGCAGGATCGCTGCCTTCACCGGGGCCAGCCGCGGATGAAACTTCATCACCGTCCGGCTGCGCGGCTTGCCGTCCGCATCGGGCACCTCGTCCTCGTGGTAGGCGTCGCAGAGGAAGGCGAGCGTGCCCCGGTCGGCGCCGGCCGATGGCTCGATCACGTGCGGCACGTACCGCTCCCGGGTCACATCGTCGAAGTAGGAAAGGTCCTTGCCGCTCCCCCGGTGCCGCGGCTTGCCGTCGGGGCCGGTCTCCACGACGAGTTCGCCGTCTTTGCGAACGAGCTTGCCCTCCATGTGGCTGCGGAGGTCGAAGTCGCCACGGTGAGCGATCCCCTCCAGTTCGCCAAACTCGCCCGGGTTGAGGAACGGGAAGGCGTACTCGATGTCGGCGGTGCCGACGGAGTAGTGGGAGAGTTCGTCCTGAGCGTGCTCGCGGAGCTGGAGCTTGCCTTCCGTGAGCCCGAGATCGAGATACCACTTCCACCGGCGGTCGCGCCAGTACCGGTACCACTGTGCCGAATCGGCCGGCTTGCAGAAGAACTCGATTTCCATCTGCTCGAACTCACGGGAGCGAAACGTGAAGTTTCGCGGCGTGATCTCGTTGCGGAAGCTCTTACCCACCTGGGCGATGCCGAAGGGCACGCTGACCCGTGAGGTGTCGAGCACGTTCTTGAAATTGACGAAGATGCCCTGGGCGGTTTCCGGGCGGAGGAACGCCCGGTCGTCGTCGTCTCCCGCGAGGGCACCGATCCGCGTCTCGAACATCAGGTTGAACTCGCGGGGCTCGGTGAGCGTGCCCGGGGCCGCGGCATCGGGTCCGAGGGCGTCGGCCAGCGACGCCACGCCCGCGGCCACCACCGCCTGCAGCGGTTCGAGTCCGCCACCCCACTCGATCTCGTCCACCTGCTTGGCCCGCAGGCCGAAGAACTTCTGCGCCTTGGCGACGGTGTCGGGCACTGCCTCGTCGCCCGACTGGTCGGTGGTCACGAACACCTTCTTGCCGCGGTGCGAAGCCCAGCGGCCATGGAGATGGTCGTAGCGGTAGCGCCGCTTCGACTCCCGGCAGTCGATCATCCAGTCGTGAAAGAGGTCGAAGTGGCCGGAGCACTTCCAGACCTGCGGGTGCATGATGATCGTGCAGTCGAGGCCGGTCATCTCGTAGGGCGAGGGCGCGCCTGCGAGCGTGGCGAGTTCGTCGTGGCCGGCGACCATGTCGCGCCACCAGGCGTCCTTGACGTTCCGCTTAAGCGACACGCCCAAGGGGCCGTAGTCCCAGAAGCCGTTGAGGCCGCCGTAGATCTCACTCGACTGAAAGATGAATCCGCGCCGCTTCGCCAGCGACACGATCTTGTCCATCCGCGACTGGTCGTTCTGCTTGTCCATGCTCTCGTCCAAAAAAAGGTGGCGGCCACCAAATCTGGGGAATCGGCAAAAGGCGTACCTTACCCAGATTTGGTGGCAGGCACCATTTCAAATCAGGCTGCCAGAGGCACGGTCGAGCCGCGGCACGACGGCGAGCGAGTCGATCGCGGCGGCGGCGGGGAGGTCGGCTTCCATCCCCAGATCGACCAGATTCGCCCCACCAGGCGACCCACGAAACTCCACCACGAGCGCCGCTGGCACATCGCCGCTCGCCGCCACCCGCCGAAAAAAGGCCAACGCCTCGCGGGCGGCGTCATCGAGGGCGTCATCGTGACCATCGGCGGCGGCCGCGTCGAGGATCGCGCCAGCGGCGAGCACATCCTCGGCCGACACAACACCGTCGGTGCCAGCACAGACGAGGTGCACAACACCGTGGTCTCCCGCGAGCCGCCGCACCGCCTCGGCCACAGCACGGCGATTCACGATCGCGCCGACGACGATCTCCGCGGCGTCGCGGGAGGCATGGAGCGCCGCCGTGCCGTTGGTCGTCGTGATCACCACCGTCTGGCCCGCCACACGCTCAGCCGTGTACTCGCGCGGCGAGTTGCCGAGATCGAATCCCGGGATGCGCAGGCCCCCGCGCTCGCCGCCCAGCACCACCCGCGGGCCGAGTTCCCCGGCCAGCCGCCTCGCCTCATCCACATCGGCGACGGGCACGATGCCAGCAGCCCCGTGCGCCAGGGCCGTGATCATGGTTGTCGACGCCCGGAGCACGTCGATCACGACGGCAACTCCCCCTGCCGTGGCCCCGGCCGGCATGCGATGAAAGACGTCGTGGCAGTGCCAGTGGATCATCGTCGTCCTGTTCATCGGGGTGGCGGTCAAGGAGCAGTGCCAAGGATTGACGGATCGTACCCCTGGGTGACACTGTCATGAAAGACGAGAGACGGATCGCACGACGTGGCGCGGGGACGGTGCTGCGGTAGTCTGTCGGCCGTCCTCCACAGGCGTGGCTGGTCGTGAGGGGACCCACGAAAGCAGGCAGGGCATGACGCGCACGAGCACGCCACCGAAGCAGGCGACCGAGTCCGGACTGCGGCCCGACTGTCTGCCGTTCAGCGATGTCTTCGCGCAGTCGATCGCCACGATCGCCCCGACGGTCGGGCCGGCCCTCACGATCGCGCTCGTCCACGAAAGCGCGGGCGCCGGCACGTGGCTCACCTACGTGATCGCCACCGCGGCGATGCTCCTCGTCGCAGCATCGATCAACGTGTTCGCGAGTCGATCGGCCTCCCCGGGAGCGCTCTCCGACGTCGTTGCTCAGGGCCTCGGGCCGCGGGCCGGCGTGGTCGCGGCCTGGGCGCTCTGCCTGGCCTACCTGTTCACCGCCATGGCCGTCGCCTGCGGCTTCGCCAACTTCATGGACGTGCTCCTCGCCACGGTGATGGGCCCGCTGCCCGTGTTCTGGGAGTTGGCCTGCGTTGGCATCGCCTGCGTCTGCGCGTGCCGCGACGTCCGCCTGTCGACCGGACTGATGCTGGCCCTCGAGATCGGCTCACTCACGGCGATCGTCGCCCTCGCCGTGATCGTGGTACTAACCCGGGGCACGCTCGTCGATCCTGCTCAGCTTGAGCTTCGCGACGTCACGCCGGGGGGCGTCATGTTTGGGCTGGTCCTGGCAACGCTCAGCTTCGTCGGCTTCGAGAGCGCCACCACGCTCGGCCACGAGGCCCGCGATCCGCTGCGGACAATCCCTCGGGCGGTCACGACGAGCACACTCTTTTCCGGCGTGTTCTACGTGATCATGAGCTACGTCGAAGTGCTCGGCTTCTCCTTCCTGCCGCGGGCGATGCACGCGAGCCCGGCACCACTCGACGAACTGGCCGCGGCCGCCGGCGTCGGCATCCTGGGAGCAGCCATCTCCGTCGGCGCCGCGGTGAGCATGTTCGCGTGCACGCTGGCGTGCATCAACGCAGTGTCTCGGATCATCTACGCGATGGCTCGTCAGGCGATCGTCCACGAGTCGTACGGCCGCACGCACGACCGCGCCGCCACGCCCCACGTGGCCGCCATGGTCGCGTCGGTCGTGATCGCCCTCGCCACCACGGCCGTCAGCCTCACCGGCGTGACGCCGCTCGACGGCTTCGCCACCTTCGGGTCACTGGGCACGTATGGCTTCCTGATCGTCTACGTATTGGTGTCGGTGGCGGCACCGCGATACCTCGCCCGTCGCGGCGAACTGAGGGCCTGGAATGTGCTCTGCTCCGCGCTGGCTGTGGCCATGATGGCGATGCCGTTCGCGGCAACCGTCGGCCTCCCGCTGCCCGGCAGCCCGTTCCCGGTGCCGGCGTATCCCTACGACGTGCTGCCATACGCGTTCGTGCTGCTGCTCGCCGCCGCGTCGGCCTGGTCACTCGTTCGGCCCCGCGGCTGGTAGGCTGCGGCGCATGGCTTCCACTGTGCCGCACGCGCCGGGATTCAAGCCCCCGTGGTGGTTGCGCGGCCCGCACGCTCAGACCATCGCCTCGGCCCTCATGCCCCACCGCCCACCCGAGCATCGCGCGGTCCTACGACACGTCGACCTCGCCGACGGCGACGCCTTGGCCGTCCATGACGACACCCCCGACGGCTGGCAGCCCGGTGGCCGGGTCGCCATCCTCTCCCACGGACTGGCCGACGATCACAGCTCTCCTTTGCTGGTGCGGCTGACCGAGAAGCTCACGCAGCGGGGCGTGCGGGTGTTTCGCTGGGACATGCGCTGCTGCGGTGCGGGGCTCGCCCTGGCCCGCCGGCCCTACCACGCCGGTTGCTCCAGCGATCTGGCGGCAGTCATCGAACACGTGGTGGCCTGGTGCCGCGAGGGTGCTGCCGCCGAC
>QWPO01000182.1 GCA_003669255.1 Planctomycetota bacterium
ATCGACTGCTTGAAGGCCTCGAGCAGCTGCCGCTGCAGTCCGGCGGCGGCGTCGGGAGGCGCCTCGTTTGGCTCGACGTCGTCGAGGAGTTCCGCCTCCACCAGGCGAAAGACTTTCTTGGGCGGTAGTTCGCGCACGAGGTGGAGGCGTCGGACTCCGAGCACGAGCACGTTGTAGGTGCCCTCGGCGGTTTTCTGGTGGGTGGCGATCCGGCAGAGGCAGGCGTGGGGCCGGAGGGGCGGGCGGCCGTCGTAGTTGTCCTCCCATCCCGGGGCGAGCGACCCGAGCGCGATCAGCCGGTCATCCTCGATCGCCTCCTCGAACATCGCCTTGTATCGTGGCTCGAAGATGTGAAGGGCCTGCATGACGTGTGGAAACATCACCAGGTTCGGCAGCGGAAACATCCGGGCAAACCCGGAGAACTGGTCTGGCGAGAAGGCGAGCGGCTCGTCGGACATAGGCGGTGCAGCGTTGAGGTCAGGCGGCGGGGGCCGCGGGGGGAGGGTCGAGATGGATCTCGGGAAGCAACTCGGGGTCGAGCGTGATGTCGGGGAAATCCTCGGTGCTCTTCGCGACGTCGGCAAGGCAGCGGTCGAAGTCGGCCAGGAACACGACAAGGTCGAGCCCGAGGTGCTTCGGAGCGTAGGGCTCAAGGTAGCCGTGGACGCTGCCGTGGAGCTTTCTCGCCCCACGGATGTTGCCATTGCCGAAATGGTAAAGAGCGACGGCCGCCTGGATCAGTCCTTGGTAGAACTTGCGGGAGGGGCCGCGGTATTCGGTCCAGAGTTCCTCCCAGACCTCGTGGCTCTCGTAGTAATCACATTCGTTGAACTTCTCGATGCCCGCAAGATAGAGCGGCTCGTAGTCGTTCGTTTCCAAGGCCATGTGCATCCCGATCCGAATCCGAAGTGTCCTGCCGTGTCGCCCCACGTTCTGGCCGGAGGCACGCCATGAATCGTAACACCCGCCCCCAGAAGGGGCAGACATCTGGTTTGGCCCGCCCGACGGCCGCCGTCCGGCGGGAGTCGGCCTCGGCCCGCTCCTCCCGAGCGAAGACGCTCGTCCAGCGGCTTCGTGAGGCCTACCCCGACGCCCACTGCTCGCTCGATTTCGCCTCGCCGTTTCAGCTCGTGATCGCCACGATTCTCTCGGCCCAGTGCACCGATAAGCGGGTCAACATGGTGACTCCGGAGCTGTTTCGTCGCTGGCCCGACGCGGCGACTCTCGCCGGGGCGAAGCAGCGTGATCTGGAGGCCGTGATCCGCAGCACGGGCTTCTTTCGCGCTAAGGCGAAGAGCCTGCTCGGCTGCGCCCGGGCGCTCGTGGACCGCCACGGTGGCGAGGTTCCCCGCACGATCGAAGAACTCGTCCGCCTCCCCGGCGTGGGGCGAAAAACCGCCAACGTCGTGCTTGGGACGGCCTTCGGGATCGCGTCGGGGGTGGTTGTGGACACCCATGTGGGCCGGATTTCGCGGCGGCTCGGCCTGACGCGGGCCGCCGACGCCGTCCGGGCCGAACGCGATCTCGTGCGGGTAGTGCCCCGTGAAAACTGGATCCAGTTCAGTCACTGGCTCATTGAACACGGCCGAGGCGTTTGTTCGGCCCGCCGTCCGGTCTGCGATGACTGCTCACTCCTCGACCTCTGTCCGCGTGTCAGCGTGAAGTTGCCGGGCTCCCGCTGAGCTGTCGGAAGCGTTTGCAGGCCGCGGCCACGCACCCCATGGGCAGGACTGTGGTCGGCCGCGTAGACTTCCGCTCGGCGTCTTTCACCCGTTCGTGCGTTCCACCTCCGCCTGCGTACGGGAGCCCATCATGATTCTCTCTGGCAACGAGATCCGGCAGCAACTCGGCCGCAATGTCGTCATCGAGCCGTTCGACGACAGCCGGCTGAATCCCAACAGCTACAACCTTTCGTTGCACGACGAGTTGCTCGTCTATGAGGAAGTCGTGCTCGACATGCGGAAGAGCAACCGCGTCGAGCGGATCACGATTCCCGAAGATGGGCTCGTGCTCACGCCCAACCAGCTCTATCTCGGCCGCACCGTCGAGCGGACGGAGACACACAACCTGGTGCCGATGATCGAGGGCCGGAGTTCGATCGGCCGGCTCGGGCTCTTCGTTCACGTGACCGCCGGGTTCGGCGACGTCGGCTTCTGCGGCTACTGGACGCTGGAGATGTTTGCCGTGCAGCCCGTGAAGATCTATCCGGGTGTGCCGATCTGCCAGATCTTCTTCCACCAGATCCACGGTGCCATCACCGAATACTCCAGCGAGAAATACCAGCACAACCGCGACATCCAGCCGAGCCTCCTCTACCGTGAGTTTGCGAGCGACGGCGAGGCCTCACAGCAACTGCAGCTCGAGTTCGAGCGGGATGCCGCGGGCCGTGCTGCCGCGCTGGCGGCTCCGCGGGTCGCAAGGTAGATTCCGGCCATGCTTCCCAAAGTGCTCGCCTGGTCGGCCCTCGCCTCCGCCCTGCTGTTCGTCGTGCTGATGCTGACAGCGATCTTTGCCCGCTCGTCGCTCGGCGACGCGGCCCCCCTGATCGTCTACTGGGCCGCTGTTCCGCTGCTGGGGCTGGGCATCCTCCTGGCGGTCGTGCTCCTGATCACGTCCGCATTCTCATCTCACACGTAAGTCGCGACCGCCCAGCACCGCCCGCGAGTGTCGGCGGGGCCGGGGATCGTAGAAAGGTGCATCCGTGCTTCGAACCCATACCTGCGGTGAACTTCGCTCGAGCCACCTCGGCACGGAGGTCGTGCTCTGCGGCTGGGTGGACCGCGTCCGCGACCACAAGGGCGTGATCTTCATCGATCTTCGTGATCGCTGGGGCCGAACGCAGGTGGTGATCGGTCCGGAGAGCCCTGCTGGCACCCTCGAGGCGGCCAAGGTGGTGCGGCCGGAGTGGGTGATCCGCGTCCGCGGGGCCGTCGGTGCCCGGCCCGCGGGCACGACCAATTCAAAACTCATCACCGGCGATGTCGAGGTGGTGTGTCGCGAACTCGACGTGCTCAACGAGGCGGAGACGCCCGTCTTTCAGCCGGGAGCCACGGAGCTCCCCGGCGAGGAGGTTCGCCTTCAGCACCGCTGGCTCGACCTCCGGCGTCCCGCCATGCAGGAGAACATGTTCCTGCGGAGCCGGATGGTGAAGATCATGCGCGACCACTTCGACACGCTCGGCTTCATCGACGTCGAGACGCCGATGCTCGGCCGCAGCACGCCGGAGGGGGCCCGCGACTACCTCGTGCCGAGCCGACTCGACCACGGTGCGTTCTTCGCCCTGCCGCAGTCGCCGCAGCTCTACAAGCAACTCCTGATGATGGCCGGCTTCGACCGCTACGTGCAGGTCGCGAAGTGCTTCCGCGACGAGGATCTCCGCGCCGACCGGCAGCCCGAGTTCACGCAGCTCGACGTCGAGATGTCGTTCGTCGAGGCCGACGACGTGATGGGTGTGATCGAGGGGCTCGTGCAGCGAACCGCCAGGGAGATTCTCGGGATCGACGTGCCGCTGCCGCTGCCGCGGCTGTCGTGGGACGAGGCGATGGAGCGATTCGGTCACGACGCCCCCGACCTCCGCTACGGCCTGGAGATCGTCGATCTCACCGCGATCGCCGGCGAGAGCGAATTCCGCGTGTTCCGCGGGGCGGTCGAGAGCGCCGGCCGGGTTCGCGGGCTCCGCGTGCCCGGAGCCGCGGCAAAGTTTTCCCGCAAGGATCTCGACGATCTCGCGGCCGTGGCCGTCGAGGGGGGCGCCAAGGGCCTCGTCTGGCTGAAGGTGGAGGCCGACGGCTCGTTCTCGGGGCCCGTCGCCAAGAACCTCGTGAACGTGGCTGACTCACTGAAGGCGACGCTCGGCTGCGAGCCCGGCGACCTGGCCCTCATCGTGGCCGACTCGTTCGACGTCACCTGCAAGGCGCTGCACATGCTCCGCAAGAGGCTCGGCGCCTCGCTCGGCCTCTATGACCAGAACGCGATGCACTTTTCGTGGGTGGTCGACTTCCCGATGTTCGCGAAAGACACCGAGAGCGGCGGCTGGGCGTCGATGCACCATCCGTTCACGGCTCCGCGGCCGTCCGACATCGATCTCCTGGAGAGTGACCCGGCCGCCTGCCGGGCCGTCGCCTACGACCTCGTGATCAACGGCTCGGAGGCCGGCGGCGGCACCATCCGAATTCACGACGGGTCGACGCAGGAAAAGGTCTTCAACCTGCTCGGCATCACGCCGGAGGTGGCCCGTGAACGGTTTGGCTTCCTGCTCGACGCCCTGCGGAGCGGGGCCCCGCCGCACGGTGGCATCGCTTTGGGCATCGACCGCTGGGTGATGCTGTTCGGTAAACTCGACAGCATCCGCGACGTGATCGCGTTCCCGAAGACGCAGAAGGCGAGCGACCTGATGACGGGAGCCCCGTCGTCGGTCGAGACGAAGCAGCTCGTGGAGCTTGGCGTCCGCGTGATCGTGCCGCCACCGAAGCCCGCCTGACTCGCTGCCCCTTAGTAGCACAGGTTGTCAACCTGTGTGCCGATCTGCACTGCCCTGCTCTAAGTAGCACAGGTTTTCAACCTGTGCCGTGGCAACGCGGACTCGGGGAACCGAACGGCGGTGATGTCACGGGCCTCGCCCCTGGCGCTGGTTATGCCGGCCGGAATCGCCATCGGGCCGCACGCTTCCTCGCCCCGTCGCCTCGACACGAATCTCGGTTAAACTCTGGTGCTCGTCGTGCCATGCGAGGCCGACGACAAAGGCCACGGATCGATTTTTCGACGGCACGCCAGGGCGGCTAGCTCAATTGGTCAGAGCACCTCGCTTACACCGAGGGGGTTGGGGGTTCGAGTCCCTCGCCGCCCACTCCGTAACTCTAGAACAGGCTCTCTCGCGCGGGGCACCCACAACCCTAGCACAGCCCGCCGCGTTACTTCTTGACCGCAGGCTTCGACTTGTCCTGCTTCGGCTTCATGCTCTTCTTATCGTTCTTCTGCGAGTTGTTGCCCTTGCCCATTGTGATGCTCTCCTGAGGTCGTATTCGCGAGTCGGCCCCCTGCGGGCCTTGCCGTCCTTTCAATCGGCAGAATCGCCGTTCACGTTCACTTCGAGAGGCAGGGTTTGAGCCGCTCGTGCAGCCTACGCGGCTTTACGTCGGCGATGCTCGGCTGCTCGGTATGCCGCAATGGCCAACATGACGGCATCCAGGGCATCAAACACATTAGTCTCGCCGCGGTCAAAAGCCTCTGTCACGGCCTTGATCTCGGCCATCGTGTGGATGGCAGACTTCGCGAGCGGACTCGGTTTCTCCGTGCTCATGCGCCTCTCCTTGTGAATACACGGTGCGTACACGCCACAGCATCCGTGCCGGGCATGCGAGGCACTAGACAAGGTCGGTCGCTTCACGTCTTTCACGACACGGTCCAGAAACAGTCGGCACCTGATGGAGGCAACGTCGGCGTGCATTCAATGTCGGGCTCGTCGCCGACATGATTTAAGAAGCAGTGTTTTATATGTGGATAACCCTTGTTCACGACACAACTACGGCCGACAGTGTCGTGTGTGTCATGGCGGTATCGATGAATCATCACCGTTTTAGTAACCATCATCGCGGCCCTTCAGGCTCGCCGACGGCGTATCCAAGCCGCCGTGAGGTTTGTAGAGTGGAGGGAGTGAAGCATCCAACGGGCGGGTTGGGGAGTGGATCCGGGTCACGGTCCAGTAATCCTTGGCATGCTGCATGGACGGTTCTCCACTCTCATCGTTTCCGCACCACTCGTGGTTCGGTTTTTCGGTTGATCTACCGTCGGCATCGACTGCTGTCATTGAGCATCGGTCAGTGAGTCACGAACTCGTACTCGGGACTGTTGGGGCAGTCGAAGTTCGGTGGACGTGCAGGGGTCGTGAGACGTCCTATCAACACGCCGTCGACCAGGTAGCCTTCTTTGCTCGCCACAACGCAGCCCATGTCCATGTGATCCGGTCAGCAGCGACTCCATCGAACAGCTATGTCCTTCAAATACCCGACCATCAACTGAACGCCTGTGTCGAGTCTGATGGAGGGAGGGTGCCGAGTGAGTGGTGTGACTTCCTCCCTCGCGAAGATGCCGTATTGCGAGAGTGCATGATCCGGCTTCGAGGGAAGCTGGGCCAAGGGGTCAGCCTGGAGATTGGATCCGAGATCGTGGCTCGCAAGCTTGTGTTGCGACTCGTCGAACTCCTCGGTGGAAAAAAGCCGGACTGGCACGACGACCACAGCGGCTTTACACCCCCGGTCATGAAGCAGATCGTCGAATACCTCGACACACGGCTGCATCACCAGTTCTGCCTCCAGGAACTAGCCTCACTCGTTGGCTGCTCGCCGAGCCACTTTGCGAGAAAGTTTCGCCACACGGAGGGGCTGAGTCTCGGTCGATTCATCAACCGGCGACGCCTAGCGGCAGCGATGCGCACGCTCCAAAACGATTCGACACCGCTGGCACAAATCGCCCTCGATCTCGGGTTCTCGTCGCAGAGCCACTTCACGCGACTGTTCAGCGACCTCACCGGCATGACGCCCGCGAAGTTCCAACGGCAGTGCCGGCATGCGTGCGACCCTCCTGAGGGGGGGTCGAAGCCCACTGCCGCGCGGTCATGAATCTCATCAGCCGCTCGAGGGCTCACGGATCGGGGAACTGACCGCGCGATTCGACGTCGTCCTCGGATCAACGCCCGAGGACGGCTGACACGGCGATTGCCTCGGCTGCCTTCGTCCTGCCG
>QWPO01000159.1 GCA_003669255.1 Planctomycetota bacterium
CGAATGGGCTGTGGCGTTGAGTGGCACGAGGGCGACGAGTCTGGCCGGGGCAACGCGATCACGGTCGCCGGCCGGGCGGCCCGCGGAATCGACATCGATATGAACGCGATCAGCGACACGGTTCCCACGCTGGCGGTGGTGGCGGTGTTCGCCGACGGGCCGACGACGATTCGCAATGTGGCCCACATTCGCGATAAGGAGACCGACCGGATCGGCGACCTTGTCCGCGAGCTCCGCCGGCTAGGGGCCTCCGTCGAGGAGCACGCCGACGGGATGACGATTACTCCCGTGCCCCTCCACGGCGGCTCGCTGCAGACCTACGACGACCACCGGATGGCGATGAGCCTGTCACTCGCCGGCCTGCGGGTGCCGGGCATCGCCATTCAGGATCCGGGATGCGTCGGCAAGACGTTTCCCGGTTATTGGACAAGCCTGGGTGGGCTCGCTGGGTTTCGTGCAGGATGGCAGAACGCCTGACGCGTGATTGGCCGTCGTCAGTCTGCTTCGCCATCGGTGGACGCCTGCTCAAGGGCGAGCGCGGCCCGCTCGAGCAACGCATCGACTCGGTCATCGGCCGGACAGGCAGGGGCCACCGTTGTCATCAGTGATGCATCCATCGCCACGAAACCGCCGCCGCAGTGCTGGCAGTAGACCCGCCGGCCCAGCAGATTGACGTCGATCTCCAGCCGTCGCCCACAGATTGGGCAGCCTTGCTGGAAAAAAACCTGCGTGCCGCGTGAAGCGGCCGCCGGAGCGCGCTGATGGTGGTCTGGCGTCATCGACATCATCCCCGTTCCCTTCGTCTGGCGGAGTATACGCGTTTCGTCGGACGGGGCCAACCTCGGGTGGTTCGCCGCAGCCCAAGCCCACTCGGGCGGTCGTTTTGCGGCGACGGAGCCGGCTGTACACTGCACTGAGGCGGGCGGCTTTGACGGGTCCGCCTTTGACGGGTCGACGGGTCCGTGGAACCGGCTGTCGCGATATGTTGCAACGACCGCTGCTCACGCCGATCGTAGTCGGCTTTTGGCTGGTGACGAGCGGCTGGCTCGTCGTCACGAAAATTCTGCCGTCATTGAGTCCAGGTTCGCCTCCGGGGCAGCAGGCCCTTTACACGTCGGGCCATCGCCCGATCCCTGTGGCATGGTCAGTTCACTGGAACGAGCAGCCTGTTGGCTGGGCTCTGGCCACCTCTGAGCCACAAGATGACGGCGGCCTGGTGGTCGAGAGTCGTCTCCAGTTCGACAAACTGCCGCTCGACGAGATGCTGCCAGTCTGGGCAGGCCTGCTCGTGCGCCGAGTCGTGCACGAGAGAGCGCCCGCTAGCTTCTCGGCCCGTGGCCATCTGGAGATCGACTCGATTGGTCAACTCCGCGCGTTCACGTCGCGTGTCATGCTCCCGGGGGCGGTCGAAGAAGTGCTGCTCCGCGGCACGGTCGACGAGGGCGACATCGAGGTGAAGATCGAGGCCGGCGGGATGACCTACGAGACGACCCGCCACCTGCCGACGCACGTCATCATCAGCGACGAACTCTCTCCTCAGGCGAGCCTTCCGGGCCTCTACGAAGGGCGTCGCTGGACCACCCCCGTGTACAGCCCCCTTCGGCCTGGCCGTTCTCCGATCGAAGTTCTGCATGCCGAGGTCGGGCCCGAGGAGGCACTCTACTGGGAGGAGGGGCTCGTCCGCGTGCATGTCGTGGCGTATCGGGAGGATCCGTCCAGCCACCGCGAGCCGCGGTGCCGACTCTGGGTCGACCGCTCGGGGCGGGTGCTGAAGCAGGAGGCGATGCTCTTCGGCTCGCGGATGACGTTCCTGCGGCGGACTGATGAGGCGGCGGCCTGGCTGGCCAAAGACGGCGGTCCCGACGCGGCGGCCCAGCGGAGCACACCATGATTGAGTTCGATCACGTCACGCGGACATACGGGGCGAAGACGGCCGTCTCCGACCTCACGCTGGCGATTCCCCGGGGCGAACTCTTCGCCCTGCTCGGTCCCAACGGCGCCGGGAAGACCACGACAATCCGGATGCTCGTCGGTCTCCTCCATCCCTCACGGGGGGCCGTCCGCGTCTGTGGCCACGATCTCGTCAAGGACCCACGGGCCGCGCACCTGCACCTCGGCTATGTGCCCGACGAGCCCACGCTCTACGACAAGCTCACCGGCCGGGAGTTTCTCTGGTTTATTGCCGACATGTTCGGCATGCCGCAGCGGCTCGCCACTGACCGCATCGACCGGGAGGTCGACCATTTTGAACTCGGAGAGTTTGCCGACGACCTCGCGGAGAGTTATTCGCTCGGCATGAAGCAGCGGCTCGTGTTCGCCGCCTCGTTCCTCCACGATCCCGACGTGCTCGTGCTCGACGAGCCGATGGTGGGGCTCGATCCACGGAGCGTGCGGATCGTCAAAGACCTGCTCGCCGCCCGCACCCGAGAGGGCATGACGGTCTTCATGTCGACGCACACGCTGGCGATGGCGGAGGAGATGGCCGATCGCGTCGGCATCATGGTCCGTGGCCAGTTGCGGTTTCTCGGTACCATCGCCGAACTGCGGGAGCAGATGGCCCTTGAATCGACCACGCTCGAGCAGCTCTACCTCGAGGTGACCTCCGGACGAGGGGGCCAGCCGTGAGCGGACGGGCCCCGCTGCCCGATGCGGTTCGACTCCTCTCCTTCGAGGACGAGTCGCGGCTGTTCGTGAAGCTTCGGGCGACGCTCGCCTGGGAGACGATTCGCTCGATGCTTTCCGACGCAAGGCTCCGGCTCAGCCTCGTCGTGCTGCTCAGCGGGATGTTCTGGGCGGCTCTCTACGGCCTGTTCGTCGAGGGTTTCGGCTTTCTCGACGCGCTGCATGCCGAGGTGATCTCGCTGCTCTTCAACACCTTCTTCGCGTCGTTGATGGTGATGCTCGTCTTCTCGACCGGCATTCTCGTCTACACCGGCATGTACTGCTCCACAGAGGCGAAGCTATTGCTCACGCTGCCGGTGCGGGCCGAGGCGATCCATGCCCACAAGTTTCGCGAGGCGATGTGGTTCTCGAGCTGGGGTTTCGTGCTCCTCGGCAGCCCGATGCTGACGGCCTATGGCGTGGTGCGGCATGCCGCCTGGCCCTATTACGTCGTGATGCTGCCGCTCATGATCTCCTTCGTCTTCATCCCGGCGTCCGTGGGGAGCATCATCTGCACGACACTGGTCGCCTGGATGCCCCGGCTGCGGCTGCACGCGCTCACGATCGGAGTCACGGTCGCCTGCGTCGCGGCGCTCGGGCTCGGCTGGTCGATGTTTTCCCAGGCACGGGTCGACTCGATGTCGGCGGCGTGGTTCGAGCGCACGTTCGCCCGGCTGTCGGTCACCGAGCAGAAGCTGTTTCCGAGCTGGTGGCTGTCGATGGGGCTGATCGAGGCCGCCCGCACGGAGCGGGACGGCAGCATGATGGCGGCTTCACTCTTCGAGTCGTTGAAGTTCCTCGCGCTGCTGATCGCCAACGCTCTTGCCCTTCAGCACCTGGCGGGATGGGTCGCGAGGATCGCCTACCGAAAGGGATACAGCCAGCTCACCGGTGAGATCCCGGCACGCCGCCGCCGGCCATTGCGGTGGTTTGACCGGGCGCTGGGCCACGCCGGTTTTGCGACGGGCCGGCCGCTTCGACTGCTGCTCGTGAAGGACTTCCGCCTCTTTCGCCGCGACATCTCCCAGTGGTCCCAGTTCGCGATCTTCTTTGGACTGCTCGGGCTATATTTTCTCAACCTTCGCGCCTTCAACTACCACAACGCCTATGCGTCGATGATCGGCTATCTCAACCTCGCGGTCGTGGGCCTCATCCTTTCGACGTTCACAACCCGCTTCGTCTACCCGATGATCAGCCTCGAGGGGCGGCGGTTCTGGATCCTTGGCCTCCTGCCGCTCCACCGTGACCAGATCGTCTGGTCGAAGTTCCTGTTCTCGTTTGTCGGTAGCCTGGGCCCGTGCTGCATCCTGGTGCTGCTGAGCGACTGCATGCTGGGCATCTCCTGGCCGCTGATCGCCCAGCACGAACTCTGTTGCGTGATGCTATGCATGGGCTTGTCGGGCATCGCCGTCGGCCTCGGAGCGCGGATGCCTGACCTCCGGGAGGCTTCGCCGTCGAAAATCTCATCCGGATTCGGGGGCACGCTGAGCCTGGTCATCAGTTCGCTGTTCATCATGGCCACGGTCATGGCAGCGGCGGTGCCCACCCACCTGTTCCTGCTCTCCCACACGCTCGGCCCCAGCGTCGTCTCTTCCCATGGGATTCTGGCGTGGGCGGGGGGGCAGTGGGGGAGCATCGCTGGGGCCCTTGTGGTGGTCGGCCTCGGGCTTACCGCCACGGTCGTGCCCCTGACGCTCGGCCTGCGGGCCTTCCGCCGCCTCGAAGCGTGATCTGATCACCGCGGTTAATGCGGCCGCGGGGCTGCGGTTGTCGGGGAGGAGCCTCGAAGGCCACAATCCGGCTCCCTCCAGGCCATGATTCATAATCCCGTCCAACCCCGCGCCCACCAGACCCTGCCCGGCCGGGCCCTCCGGGTGGGGGCCGTGCAGTACCTCAATACGAAGCCCCTGGTGCACGGCCTGGCGGCGGCGGGTGTCGAGGTGGTCTACGACCTCCCCAGCCGCCTCGCCGACCGCCTTGCCGACCGGCGGCTCGACGTGGCGCTGATTCCGTCGATCGAGGTGTTTCGCGGTGGCCATCGCATCGTGTCCGATGCCTGCATCGGCTGCCGTGGGCCCGTGATGAGCGTGAAGCTGTTCTTCCGCACACTGCCATCGCGGGTGGCCACGCTTGCCGTGGACGAGGGATCTCGCACCAGCGCCGCGCTCGCCCGCATTCTTCTTTCTGAAAGGCACGGCGTGGCTCCCGCGATCGAGTCGCTGCCGATCGGCGCCGGGCTTGCCGACACGCGGGCCGACGCGGTGCTCCTGATCGGCGACCGTGCCATCGGGGATGCCGGCAGCGGCCTGTCGGGAGGTTCGTTCCAGATGGTGTGGGATCTTGGCGATGAGTGGTGCCGCTGGACGGGGCTGCCCTTCGTGTTCGCCGTGTGGGCCGCCCGCGACGGGATCGACGTCGGCGGGCTGAGCCACCACCTTTCCTCGGCCCGCGACGCGGGCCGGGCGAACCTGGCGGCGATCGCCGCTGCCGAGGCGGCGGCGCACGGCCTGACCGTCCCGCAATGCCTGAGTTACCTGCGGGATAATCTCTACTATGACCTCGGTTCACGGGAGCGGGAGTCGCTCGGGCTATTTCGCCGATACGCCGCCGGCCACGGCCTCGCACCCGCCGACGCCGTGATCGGCTGGGAGTCGCGGGCTGGCGATATGCCGCTCCCTGGGAGTGCCGTGCGATGACCGCCACCGACATTCGTCCCATCCTGGATGACGTGATCGCAGGTCGTCGACTCTCTCCAGCCGACGCGGTGACGCTGCTGGAGTCGCACGACCTCGCGGCGATCGGCCGGGCGGCAGACGCGGTGACGCAGCGACTGCATCCGGAGCCCTATCGCACCTACAACATCGACCGCAACATCAACTACACCAACATCTGCTCGGCGGTCTGCGATTTCTGCGCCTTCTATCGGACCCCGAAAAGCCCTGAGGGATACGTTCTCGATCGCGACGTCATCCTCAAGAAGATCGCGGAGACGGTCGAACTCGGCGGCGATCAGATCCTGATGCAGGGCGGCATGCATCCCACGCTACCGCTGGAGTGGTACGAGGAACTGCTGCGCGACATCAAGAACCACTTTCCTCAGGTGAACGTGCACGGCTTTTCACCCCCCGAGATCCACGCCTTCACGAAGGTGTCGAAGCGGCCGCTGAGGGAGATCCTGGAGCGGCTCGCCCGCGCCGGCCTCGGGTCGCTTCCCGGCGGCGGCGGTGAGATCCTCGTGGATCGAGTCCGTGCGGCGATCACCCGCGGGAAGGCGATGACCGACGACTGGCTCGAGGTGAGCCGGCAGTGGCATCTGCTCGGCGGCCGCAGCACGGCGACGATGATGTATGGCCACGTTGAGACGCTCGCAGAGCGGGTGGAGCACCTCGACCGCCTCCGCCAGTTGCAGGATGAGACCGGCGGCTTCACCGCCTTCATCTGCTGGTCGTTCCAGCCCGACAACACGAAGATGGACGACATCCCGCCGGCGGGCGCATTCGAGTACCTCAAGACCCAGGCGGTCGCCCGGCTCTACCTCGACAACTTCGCGAACATCCAGTCGAGTTGGGTCACGCAAGGCCGCGAGATCGGCCAGCTCGCGCTCCTCTTCGGCGCCAACGACATGGGTAGCCTGATGATCGAAGAGAACGTGGTGAGCGCGGCCGGGACCGTGCACCACCTCACCCTTGACGAGATGAAGTCGGCGATCACTGAACTCGGCTGGATCCCGCGGCGGCGCAACGTGTTCTACGAACTCTTCGAGGAGGAGCCGCCGGCGCCGGCAGCGGATCCCGAGCGGGTGCGAACGCGGGCCGTGCTTCTCCCCGTGGCCACCACGGCGCCGTGAGCCATTCGCGGCAGAATGCCGTGATCCGGGCCCGCTGGATCGTGCCGCTGCACGGGCCGCCGCTGGAGGGTGGCTGGCTGCGGATCCGCCGGGGCAGGGTCGTTGATCTCGGTGCAGGTTCGCCACCGGGCCGCCGCGATGATGCGTCCACGATCAATGCCGCCGACGCGATCGTGATCCCCGGGCTGGTCAATGCCCACACGCACCTCGAGTTTTCC
>QWPO01000063.1 GCA_003669255.1 Planctomycetota bacterium
CAAATGGTGCCTGCCACCGTTTTCTGCTGGCCTTCTGCGCGGCCGCGTGGTGCATCGTCGCGGAGCCTCTGGCGTGGGCCCAAGACTCCATCCTCGGCCCGATCGGAGCCACCACGCCCTTCGTCGCCGCACCCGACGCTCCGGGGCCACCGGCAACTCCCGACGCCCAGCGGCCGGAAATGCTTCCCGCCCCGAGGGCCGCCGTTCCTCAGCGGCCCGATACGACCGTGCCGCCGCTTGTGCCGTCGGCGTCGCTTTCGATCCCGGGGCTTGCCGTCGATCCCCGTCCGGAGCCGCTGACCCTCGCCGAGGTGCTCCTCAGCGTGCTGGTTCATTATCCGCTCCTGCAGGCGGTGGAGCGGGAGCGGGGTGTCGCGTCGGGCAGGCTGACCAGCGCGATGGGTGCCTTCGACACCAACGTGAACATGGCGGGCAACGCGCTGAGCCCCGGCACCTACGAGAACTACCGTTCCGACCTCGGCATGTCGCAGCAGTTCATGTTTGGCGGCATGAGCGCCTTCGGTGGATTTCGCACGGGCTCTGGTGACTTCCCCGCCTACAACCTGGCGCAGAAGACCGCCGACGCCGGCGAGTTTCGCGCTGGGCTGAATATGCCATTCGCTCGCAATCGTGAGATCGACCGCGCCCGGGCCACCCGGGCGCAGGCCCAACTCGACGTGGCGTTGGCTGAGCCCGCGATTGAACGGAGTCGTCTGGATTACATGCGATCCGCCGCCCGCACGTACTGGGCGTGGATGGGAAGCGGCGAACGCTACAGTGCCGGTGAACGGCTCGTCGATCTCGCCCTCGAGCGAGACAAGCAGATCGAGCTCAAGGTCGAGGGAGGTGTGATCGCCAACATCGACCGGATCGACAACCAGCAGAACATCGCCCTGCGAAACGGCATCGTCATCCAGGCCGACCGCGCCGTGCAGCAGGCCGCGATCGATCTCTCGCTCTATCACCGCGATCCCTCGGGGCGGCCGCTGCTCGCTGGCCGCAGGCGGATGCAGCCGGTGCCGACGCCCGTGAAGCCGACCATCGAGCTCTACCAGCAGTCGCTTGCCAGGGCGATGGGCTCCCGGCCGGAGTTTCAGCGGCTCGCGCTCCAGAAGGAGAAGCTCGTTGTCGAACGCAGGCTGGCTGCCAACCAGACGCTTCCGGGGATCGACGGGCAACTGCTCGGCAATCAGGACGCAGGCTACGGCAAGAGCCCGCTGTCCGGTATCAACGGTCTCGACCGGCAGGTGCTTCAGGCCTCGCTTGTCTTCCAGATGCCGGCGCAACGGCGGGACGCCCGCGGCAAGCTGCAGACGCTCGATTCGCAGCTCATGCAGATCGATCGACAGATCTCGTATGCCCACGACCAGGTGACGGTGGAAGTGCAAGACGCGTTTTCGATGCTCGAGCGGGCCTATGAGTTTCACAAGCAGGCCTACAAGCGGGAGGAACTGGCCGCGCTCGTCGCCAGGGCCGAACGGGAGCAGCTCCGGCTGGGGCGGAGCGACATCCTCCGCGTGACGCTCCGGGAGCAGGCGAAGTTCGAGGCTGATATCCTCGAGATTGCCGCGAGGCAGGAGTTCTGGCGGGCCGAAAGCGATCTCCGGGCGGCCGACACCTCGCTTGGCCCGGAGTCGCCGGGGCTCCTCCGCGAGGTGGTCAATCCGGTGATCCCGCAGGCGAAGTGACGGCGGGTACGATGCCGGCGTGAACGCTACCGACCCCGCCGCGCCGCGCCTACCGCTCCGCCTCGGCTTTGCCGGCTTCTGGGATGCCTTCGATCACCGCGATAACTACTTCACGCGGCTGCTTTCGCGCCGCTACGACGTGGTCGTGTGCGACCGCCCGGACTTCCTGATCCACTCCTGCATCGGCGAGGGACGGCACGACCACCGGCGATACGACTGCGTGCGGATCTTCTACACCGGCGAGAACGTCCCGGCCGACTGGCTCGCCACCGACTGGGCGCTCACCTTCGAATACGACGCCCACCCGCGGCACTTCCGCCTGCCGCACTGGCCCTTCTACGTGGATCCGGTGGCGCTGGTGAAGCCGGCCGACATCGACGTGGAGCGGATCCTCGCGTCGAAGCCCCGGTTCTGCGGGTTCGTCGTTTCCAATCCGCTCTGCTGGGCCCGCAACGAGTTCTTTCGCCGGCTATCGAAGTACAAGCCGGTTGATTCCGGAGGCAAGGTGATGAACACGCTCGGCCACCGCGTGGCCGACAAGCGGGCGTTTCTCGCTGACCACCGGTTCACGATCGCCTTCGAAAATGAGTCGCATCCGGGCTACACGACGGAGAAGGTCGTCGAACCGATGCTCGTGAACTCGATCCCGATCTACTGGGGCGACCCGCTCATCGGTCGCGACTTCGACACGCGGAGCTTTCTCTCCGCCCACGACTGCTCGTCGCGAGCGACGTCGGCCCTGCTCGACGAACTCGTCGAGCGGGTGATCGAGGTCGATCGCAACCCGGACCTCCTGCGGGGCATGCTCGCGCGACCCTGGCTCCGGGGAAACCGCGTGCCGCGATGCGTGGACGAGGAAGCCATCCTCGATCAGTTTCAGCGGATCTTCACGACCCCGGTCGAACCGGTGGCGCAGCGGCGGGGCGTCGGTCGGTTGCTTGGCCTCGACCGGATCCCGGACGCGGTCGGTAGCATTCGCCACCGCGTGCAACGAAAATACCGCCAGTGGACGTCCAACGCGTCCTGACCATCGTATAAGCCCAACGCCGTAAGGCGTGGGACGCGGCCAGGACAGACTCGGCATCCTCTCGACCGCGCCCGAGGCCTTACGGCCTTCGGCTTATACGGGCAGCCGTCCACTGACCGTACAAGCCCAACGCCGGAAGGCGTGGGACGCGGCCAGAACAGACTCGGCATCCTCCCGGCCGCGCCCGAGGCCTTACGGCCTTCGGCTTATACGGGTGGCAAACCCTGCCTGTGGCTTCACGATCTCGGTCTGTCCTGGCCGTCCACGACGTACTCGACGACCCGCTGCAAACCGTATTCGTCAAAGATCAAACGCGCGCTGCCACCTCGCGACCAGCAGCGGCGGTGCGACAGCCCTGCGGCCGCGAGCGCTCGGCTGGACCAAGCCTTGAGCTGTTGGAGAACGATCTCTGGTCGCGTGAGGTTGGCCGTCACGACCACATGCACGTGCTGGATACGGCACTGGCAGGCGTGCATGACCCATTCACGGCGGCGGCAGGTCATGTCGATCGCATCGTGTGCCACGCCACGCTGGGTGGGTGACAGTTCCAGCGGCTGGTCGTTCATGGTTTGCACCACCGCCGTGTGGAGGATGGGGTTAGCTGGACGGAAATCGCCGCCGCGTTTCACCCAGCCGCGTGGATCCCCCGGAAGCCATGATCCGTGGGTTGTCCACGTCAGGAAGTACGCGATCGGGCCCGTGTCGCGAATGCCGCGAATGTCAGCACGCATTCAGAAAGTGTACAGACGTACATTATTTATGTCGAGGGTCCGGATGGCAGCGTTATCTCAGCCGCGCCCGAGGCCTTACGGCCTTCGGCTTGTACGGGTGGCAAACCCTGCCCGTAAAAGCCCAACGCCGTGAGGCGTGGGACGCGGCCAATACCGACGCGGCATCCTTTCGGCCGCGCCCGAGGCCTTACGGCCTTCGGCTTGTACGTGCAGCCGCGGCATCGCGTACACTGCCGGCATGACTGCTTCGGGATATGTCACTGACGTCGCTTACGTCCCGGGCTTCTATCCTCAGATGGCCCCGGTGACTCTGCGGCACGTGGCCGCGCTCAACGGCGTTTGCCCGCCTGGAACATCCACGAGCTACCGTTACCTTGAGCTTGGCTGTGGCCTTGGCCGCTCCTTCACGACGCTTGCCGCGGCGAACCCGCGCGGCGAGTTCATCGGCGTCGATATCAACCCCAATCACACCTCGGCGGCTGCCCGCGACATTGCCGCCGGCAGCCTCGCCAACGCGCGAGTGATCACCGGCGACTTTGCGTCTCTGCCGGCCGACCTCGGGGAGTTTCAGTTCATCGCCCTCCACGGCGTGTTCAGCTGGGTGGGGCCGGAGGTGCGCGAGCAGATTCTCGAGGTGGCGCGTCGCCATCTCGCACCGGGCGGCCTCCTGCTCGTGAGCTACAACGCCATGCCCGGCTGGGCTCACCTTCAGCCGATCCGTGGCATCCTCCGGCAGTACGCCGCCCTCCGTCAGGGCGACAGCACCCAGCGGGTTCGCGATGCCCTTGCGTATCTCGTGTTCCTCCGCGATCGCCAGGCGAAATACTTCCTCGATAACCCGCGGGCCTCGGCCTACCTCGACGCGCTCGTCACGCAGGACCTTCGCTACCTCGTCCACGAATACCTCAACGAACACTGGACGAGCTTTTATTTCGCCGAAGTTGCGGAGATGTTCGGCCGGGCGGGGCTCACGTTTGTGGGCAGCCAACCCGTGCACACGAACTTCTGGGATCTCTGCGTGCGACCCGAGTTTCAGGAACTCTTCCGCACCACCCGCGACCGCCTGGTCACCGAGGCCCACAAGGATTTCTGTGCCAACACGGCCTTTCGCTGGGACATCTACGCGAAATCACCGCAACCGCTTGGCGGCCTCGAAGGCCGTCTCGCCACGGCTGATGACCTCGAGTTTCGCGTGACCCGCCCTGGCACCGCGCTCCCCTTTCAGTCGAACCTTGGCGTTGTGACGAGCACGGTGGACGGTCCGCTCTACCAGGGGTTGCTCGACGCGCTGTCTACGGGCAGTCTGCCGCTGTCGAAGATCGTCGCGGATGAGCGGTTCGCCGCCACCCCGCCAGCCGACCTGGCGCGGGCTGTCGATGCGGGGGTGGCCCTTGGCCTGCTCGACGTCTCCGCAGGACACGTGCCCGCGCTCGGTGACATCGCAGACGGCCCCACGGCGATCCCGAGCGGCTTCAACCGCATGGTGGTCGAGACCGATGCCCTTGGCGGCCGCGCAGTGGCGTTGGCGAGCGAGTTGACCGGGACGGGCTGCGTGATCGGGGATCTCGACGCGGCAATGCTGCACGAAGCGACGACGGGCGGCACGGCCGGGCTCGTCGACAGGCTTGCGTCGCGGCTGGCTGCCAGTGGGCGGGCGCTGCAGCGCGACGGCAAGCGGGTGGACGACTCGGTGGAGCAGCGAAAGCTTGTCGACGCGGCGTGTGATGCGTTTTTGAAGACCACGCTCCCGCGGCTTGTGAACGTGGGCGTGGTCACAGGCTGAGCTCCCGCGTAGCGTAGGTTGTTCACCTGTGTGCACCGGAGTCGGGCTTTTGCTCGGCACAGGTTGACAACCTGTGCTACTGGGGGAGGCACGATGGCGCTGCCTCACGTAGCGTAGGTTTTCCACCTGCGTGCATGGGGCGTCGGGCTTTCGCTCGGCACAGGTTGACAACCTGTGCTACTGGGGGAGGCACGGTCGCGCTGCCTTACGTAGCGTAGGTTTTCAACCTGCGTGCATGGGGATCGGGGGTTCGCTCGGCACAGGTTGACAACCTGTGCTACTAGGAGGAGGCACGATGGCGCTGCCTTACGTAGCGTAGGTTTTCAACCTGCGTGCTCGAGCGCGGCCGGCTCGCTACCTGATCGGCACGAGCGGCGGCGCCGCTGGCTCGTAGGGCGTGTCGGTGGCACCGGTCACTGGCACCACCGGTTGCTGGGGCACGGGCTGCGGAGCCGCGGGCGGCTGCGGGAGCGTGGGGAACCCGCCCACGGGCTGCAGTCCTGGTGGCGCAGGCGGCGGCACCGGCACCGGCTGGGCGATCGCCACGGGTGGCGCGGCCACCGGCGGCGGCACGATCTGCGCGGCGGCCTGCGCCACTGCCTGACTGCGGGCGTTGAGGTCGTCGATCAGGAGCTTCACCTCTTCGTGATAGCCGAGCCCACGGGCGGCGAAGACGTCGGCCGGCGTCACGCCGAACCGGCCGTAGAGCATCGCGTTGGCGTTGTTGTCGACGGAGAGATCGGCGCCGTTGATCGACACACCGAGGAACAACCCGCGGCTGCGGGCATACGAATAGATCTCCGCGCCGAGGCGGGCGTCGGTGCCGGCATTCGCCTGGCGGCCGATGGGGCCGAGGGCCACCGAGGCGTCGGCGCCGAGCGTCACCTTCTGGCCGTTGAGGATGCCGTTGAGGCTCCGCGGCGTGGCGAAGATCAGCACGATGTCGGCCGACTGCACGCCCGCCTGAAACCCGAGGCTGCCGCCCCCCATCGTGACCATCACGGGCGGGCTCCAGGTGCGGTCGGGTCGACGGACGAGGAGCACGCCCTTGCCGTAGTTGACGCCGAGGATGAAGCCTCCCTTGATCATGTCGGGGAAGATCGCCACGCCCTCGGCCTTGCCAAACATCGCCGGCGGGATTGATTCGATGGCCAGGCCGCTGAACTCGTCGAGCGTCTGCTTGGCGGAGTTGACGGTCTGAATCTCCGCCTGGCCGCCGGTCATCTGCATCTGGGCAGCGGCGGTGCCGGCAACGAGCGCGAGGGTCGCGGCGACAACCACGGGGCACGAGGGGAAGAAACCACGCATGGCGAATCCTTTCGCGGGGGCCTGGGGGGACCCCGGAAATCGTATCCCAGGCCCGTTTCCGGGGGAAAGCCCAACGCCGTGAGGCGTGGGACGCGGCCAGGATAGACGCGGCATCTTCTCGACCACGCCCGAGGCCTTACGGCCTTCGGCTTGCACGGGGCGGGTGGGCAGCAC